>JAEDJP010000035.1 GCA_016296285.1 Bacilli bacterium | reverse complement strand
CGCCCCGAGGACGAAGGGATAGATGCCGAGGGTGGGGAAGCCAAGGAAATATCCGGCGACAAAGGACCCGATCTTGCGTTCGTTCGGCGTTCCCTTTGCCATCTCTTGGTATTCCTTGCGGATATGGGAGAAAAGGACGGCGCCATAAATGCCGAGGGTGATGGCGTTGAGAAGGAAATAGAGAAGGGCCGAGCGGCGGGTGTGTTTGTAATGATTCATGCTGAGGGAATGATAACCCCGAGAAAAAGAAAAAACCACCATACGGTGGTCTTGCTTGCGTTCATGGTGGGTGCTACAGGGATCGAACCTGTGACCTCCTGTACGTCAAACAGGTGCTCTCCCAGCTGAGCTAAACACCCATGATGCGTGCAAGCGCCGCCTTTTGACGGCTCGGTAATTATAGGAGAGAGGAAAACCCGTTTCAACTACCAATTTGCGAAATTGCAAAATCGCGAATCTCAATCCTCGACATAGAGGGGAACGAGAGCTTGACGGTCCACGTCGACGAGGCCGAGGGTCGTGATTTTGAGGTGGGGGATGACGGAGAGGGACATGAAGGCCATGAGCATGAACGGCTCGATGGTCTTGGGGGCGCCGAGCACTTGGCTCGCCTTGCGCACCGCCTCGTTTTGGGAGGCCAGGACTTCTGCCTTCTCTTCGCTCAGGAGGCCGCCAAGGGGCAAGGGCAATTCGGCGAGGACGTGGCCCGAATCGACCGCGATGAAGCCGCCGCCCATCTTCTTAACGCAATTGACCGCGAAGGCGATGTCCCGCTCGCTCGTGCCGATCGCGACCACGTTATGGGAATCGTGGGAGCAAGACGAGGCGATGGCCCCTCGCTTAAGGCCGATGCCATGGATGAAGCCGACCCCAACGTGGCCCGTTTTGCGATGCCGTTCCACGACCGCGACCTTCAGGATGTCGTTCTTGACATCGATGCCGTTTCCCTTCGAGAAATCAAGGGGTTGCAGCAAGACGTTCGTGAGGAGTTCCCCCGGGATGATGTCGATGATGCGGGCGGGCAAAGGACGCTTGGGAACGAGAAAGTCCTCGGGTCGGGTCTTCTCGATATGGATGGTGTCCATGAGAGCGCGACGCGACCACTCGTTTTCCCGGCGGGCAAAGAAGGGGAGGGCTTGCTTGTCTTTCACGACGAGGCGGCCATGGAGATAGACGTCCTTCACGTCGACGTCTTCGAGCGAATTGAGCACGAGGATGTCTCCTTGGTACCCGGGGGCGATGGCCCCGACGCCTTTGAGGCCAAAGCATTGCGCGGCCTGCAAAGAGGCCATGCGGATTCCGATGATTGGGTCTTCCCCCAGCCGGACCGCCTTGCGGATGATGGCGTCGATGTGGCCGTTTTCGAGCAAATCCTTGGGGTGCTTGTCATCCGTGACGAGAAGGCATCGATAGCAATACGGCTCCTCGAACAGGCCGATGAGCCCCTCGAGGTTATGGGCGCTCGTCCCTTCGCGGATCATGACCCACTGCCCCTTCTCGATGCGTTCCTTCGCCTCGGGGAACGTCGAGCATTCGTGATCGTCGTTGATGCCTTTGGATAGATAGGCATCCAAATCCTTGCCCCTCAGCAACGGTGCGTGGCCGTTCACGACTTTGCCATGGGCCAAGGCGGACGAGATTTTTTCGAGAACCTTGGGTTCGCCGCGGAGGACCCCAGGATAGTTCATGACCTCGGCGAGGCCAAGGACGCGGGAATTGGAATAAAACGGCTCGAGATCGCGGGCCAGGAGAGTCGCCCCGGATTCGTCAAGCGGCGTCGCGGGAACGCAGGAAGGCAAGGTGAAATACACTTTCATGGGCAAGAATTCGCTTGCCTCGAGCATGTAACGGATGCCGTTTAGGCCTGCCACATTCGCGATTTCGTGGGGGTCCGCGACGATGGCGGATGTGCCGTGCACCATGCAGACCTTGGCGAGTTCCAAGGGGGTCATCATCGTGGATTCGATGTGGATGTGCCCATCGATGAAAGCAGGGGAGAGGATCTTGCCCGCGCAGTCGACGATGGTATCCGCTTCTTGGTAATCCCCGACGCCGAGGATGGTGCCGGAATCATCAAGAAGGACGTTCGCCTCCTGCAACGTATTGATGAAAACGTTAACGACTTTCCCGTTCTTGAGCAAAGTGGTCATGAGGGTCTCCTCTATGTTTGTATTGCCCTTCATTTTAAGTTTTCTTCTGGGGGGCCGGCAATGGCGAAGCGCCAAGAAAGCGGTACCACGGAGGGGAAGGTGAATCGTTGGGAGATGACGCGAGATAGAAAAAATCTCCGGCCATGGGCCAGAGATTTCGTGGATAACTGGTGCCGACTGGGGGAATCGAACCTCTAACCTGCGGTTTACGATACCGCTGCTCTGCCAGTTGAGCTAAGTCGGCGCATGTAGAAATATACACGTTACGCGGGGCTCTTGCAACAACCGAAAACGCGGGTCTTTAGTAGCGCCTCAGGCGTTCGAGGGTGAAGATGACGGAGGCCGACATCAAGAGCTCGGAAAGGGGCAACGCGAAGAGGATGAAATAGAAAAGGAAGGCGTCGAGCGGGGTCGAGAACGTGACCCCGAAAGCGAGGGTCGCGATGGAAAAGGAAAGACTGAGGGCAAGGGCGACGGTGAAAAGGATCGCGAGGAGGCGGATCTTGCGGAAATCGCTATAACGCATCATGCGATAGCCTTGGACGCGGATGTAAAGGAAGACCCCCACGACGACTTGGCCGATGAGGAAGGCGGCCTCGAGGATCGTGAAGGCGATGATTGCGGGATCGAGGGTCGCGAAATTGAAGAAAAGAATCGCGAGGCTCGGGAAGAGGTTCAGGATCTGGGAAAAGACGATCATGAACAGGAACATGATGATGCCCCGATACGCGGCGGCGTCGTTTGTCACGTTGCAATAGAAAATCGTGAAATAGGCGATGAGGACGATGATGCAGTTCCAGATGGCGAAGGGGTCGGAGGTGAAGAACGCAAGGCCGTTGAAGCCGAGTTCCACGCCGTAATAGGCGAAGAAGAGAGCGAGGGATAAAGCGGCAAAGCCGACCGCGAAGATCTTGTTTTTGTGGAGACGGAAATACTGCGGGAAATTCATGGCCCCATTTTAACGTCTTTTCTCGCTTTCCTTAAGAGATATAGTAATAAGGATGATCAAACCGGTTTTCACGTTCGGGACAAGCGAGGAGGCGAAAGCCATCCGGACCCGCGTCTTCATCGAGGAGCAAGGATTCCAGGAGGAATTCGACGCATACGAGGATTCCTCGTGGTGCCTCGTGCTGTTTCTCGATGGCCTGCCCATCGCAACGGGCAGGGTCCGTCCCCTCGACCCGGAGCATTTCCAGATCGAGAGGGTCGCGGTCGAAAAGCCGTTCCGCGGCAAAAGCGTGGGGACGTATGTCGTGAAATTCCTCTGCACGAAGATCAAGACCCTCGGGGGCAGGATCGCCTCCTTGAACGCCCAGCTCGACAAGACGGGCTTCTATGAACATCTTGGGTTCGGGGCCGTCGGGGACGGGGAAGTCTTCTTCGAGGAAGGGGTGCCCCACATCGCGATGGAAAAGGTCCTCATTCCGCTTGCGCGAAAGGGTCGGGGACGCTTTTGAGAAGGAAATTGGGCGCGGACGAAGGGATTTCGCATTTGACGGATCCTTTTTCGAAAACCGCGGCTTCATAGGTTTCAAGACAAGGGCCGAGGAAATAGGTCTCGCGGCGGGGATCCGCGCCTTTCAAGACGCTGTCCTTGCAATCGCCTTGGCCTCCAAGATAGACGAGAGGGAGAGGCGCCCCAAACGAGGTGGCTTCGAGTCCCACGAACAAAGGAACGCTTAACGGCAGGTAGATGGGATCCTCGGCTGGGGTGAGATATGTCGAGACCCCGGGGCCGAAAATCGCATACACGTCCCCGTTATCTTTCAAGAAACCGATGCCGATGACAAGGCCGGTCTCGCGCGTCACCGCCTCAAGGATCTTCTTCTCTTTCTCGTCGAATTCCTTGAGCCGTCCCCGCGGGAAAAAGATGGCCTCCACGTCAGGTTCCTTCTCCAGGCGATGGGCATAGGAAGCGACACCCATCAGAGTCAAGAGGTCGTTCTCTTCAAGGGCGGATGTCGCCAAGACAATCTTCATGGAACGGGATTATAACGGGTTTTTGAAAAAACGCCTAACCACCTTGCGCATACAGGCGTATAATCCGAGATTTTGGAGGTACCTTCTTCATGTCCTTGCCTTTGTTCGCCGCGTCCCCTTTCGAGGGGAAGCCCTATCTCGTTCTTCTTCCCCTTGCCCTCATTTTGCTTTTCGGCAAGGCTTGCTCGTTGCTCGTGGGCAAGATCAAAGTCCCCCAAGTCGTCGGCTTCCTCCTCGGGGGATTGCTCCTCGGGCTTTTCTATTTCATCCCCGCGGACAAGAACTTCATCCTGAATGACTATACCGTCTCCGGCATCAACGACCTCGCGAAAATCGGGGTCGTCCTCATCCTCTTCTCCGCGGGTCTTGAAACGAATCTCAAAGTCATCAAGAAGCAAGGACTTTCTTGCCTTTCCATCACGGCGTTCGGGGTCCTTTTCCCCTTGGCCCTTGGGTTCTTGTCAAGTTTCTTGTTTCGCGTTTACGGCCATATGGATCCCCTCTTTTACGATGCTTTGGCCGATCGAGGCGTGAATCCCATCTATTCGGATATCTATTATGGCGTCATCTTGACCGCGACGAGCGTCTCCATCACGGTCGCGGCCCTCAAAGAGATTGGCAAACTCGATGGGCCGGTCGGCACCGCGCTTGTCTCCGCGGCGATCCTCGATGACGTCATCGGCATCGTGACGCTTTCTCTCGTCTTGTCGCTAAGCGGCGGCGGGGAAGATACGCCCTTCTGGGTCATCCCGACCGGGGAAGGACCTTGGTCCATCGTTTTCCTCATCCTCATCATGCTCGCGTTCTTCGCCCTTTCGATCGTCTTAGGGATCTTCTTGCATCGCCTCTTCGACTGGATGGGCAAGAAATACCCCCATCACCGTCGCCTCCCGATGGTCGCGTTTGGCCTATGCTTCCTTTGGGCCTGGCTTGCCGAGGTCTTCCACATCGCGGACATCACGGGGGCTTACATCGCCGGCCTCATCCTCTCGAACACGAGCGCCGCGAGTTACATCGATCATCGAACCGAGACGACCGGGAACGTCATCTTCGCTCCCGTCTTCTTCTCCAGCGTCGCCCTCAAGATGTTTCAGGCTTTCGGGGCGGGTTCCTCAAGCGGCTTCCAAGGATCCTTCGACACCATGTTCCTCATCTTCGGCTTCGTTTGGATCCTCATGGGGATCCTCGGCAAATTCTTCGGGGCGGGCCTTGGGGCCTTGCTCACGAAATTCCCCCTCAGGGATTCTTCCGCGATCGGCATCGGCATGATGGCGCGGGCCGAGGTTCTCATCGTCACCGCCCAAGTCGGAGCGGACAATGGGCTCGTCGACAACAGCATCATCCCCTTCACCCTTGGGCTCATCATCCTGACGTCTTTCTTGGCCCCGATTCTTTTGCGTCTCCATTACCGTGACCACCATCACGAGGGGCCGAAAGAAAACCCGCGGGAAAAAGCGGCCATCTAAGGGGTTTTATCGGCAAGCCCCTTCTTTCTTTCTAAGAAAGTAAGAAATTAGTAAGTTTCACCTTCTCCTCCTTATAGGAGGCGTTATAATGGTGCACGACAAAAGCAAACCCTGCGTGAGCAGGGGACGCAAAGCTAAAGGGTCCCACGTGGATAGCCAGTTGCCGACGTAAACCAAGGAAAGCGTCCATGTACTCGGAAAGATTGCGTCAACGGCGCCGGAGGAAAATCATCTTCTCCGCGCTTTTTTCGCTTCTCGGGATCGGGACGCTTGGCACGGCGACGTTCGCTTGGTTCACGACGGTCCGCGCGGTGAATCTCTCTTACACCGGGGTTCAGGTCATGAACACGGATGACCTTCGCATCTCCTACAAGTTCTACGGCTATGACGAAGATACCCGTCAAGGCAAAGAGCTTTCCTTCACGGGTGCAGAGCCCGACCCCTTCCTCGGGGAATACGATTCCTTCATCACGGACCGCAACGAGCACAACAACCGCATCATCAAGATCGACGTCCAGACGATCCGCGAACAGACCGAGGCCCGTTATCTCCAACTCGCGCTTTCCTGCACGGAAGGCTTCTATTCCGCGAAAGCAGACGGGAACAATTACGTTTCCCCGTATATTTCCAACATCATCTATTTCCGTGCCGCCGTCGCGTCGATCGATGGTATTGCCGCCGTTGCCGATGAATGGTACACGGCTTTGGCCTCGGCAAGCGATGCCAACGATATCTACACAAATGCCGTCGCCTTCTTCAAAAATGAGAGGATTGAGGCGTCCACGTTTGTCGGTAAGAACTACGGCACTGCCGCATCCATCACGGAAGTCCAGAAAGCCCCGAGCCTCACGATCTCGAGCAAAACCCTCGACGTTTCCTTGCCCGCGGGCACGAAGAACGCCACCTTCTACGTGGAATACAATTACTCTTCCGACCTCATCACGAAGTTCCAAGAAAAGAACTATTTCGACGATAACGCCTGGGGCACCACGGACATTCTGAAGGGGGATTCCATCAGCTTTGCAAACGACATCCCCTATATGCGCGTTGAATACGGCGAGGTGAAGAGCGCATGAAAAAGAAAGCCCTTATCGCCTTAACGAGCGCCTTCAGCGTTTTCCTCATCGGGACGATCGGTCTTTCCCTTGCTTGGTTCACAACCGCGAAAATCGTGGATACGGGTGGCCTAAATGGCTCGGTCTTACGTTCCTATTTCGATATCAAGGTCGGCAAAACCGCGGACGACACCTATGGCACGCAGGATAACCCCTTTGTCATCACTCGTCCCAAGCACTGGGAAAACCTCGTCAAATTGCAATACGCGATGGAGGGGTTCGATTCGGCGGACTATTACTTCGAGGTCGGCAAAGACTTCGCCGACGGGAACGGCACCAATTACCAAGTCTACAACTATAGCGACGCCGGCATCGCGGACGGGACTTATTCCAGCACGTTGAATCTCGGCGGCCTTGCCGTTTTGCCTCCTTTAGGCTCGAACGCCAAGCCGTTCCGAAACCACATTGTCGGCAACGGACTCACGATTTCGAACTTCACGGTCGGGGGCGAAGGCTATGGTGACATCGGCATTTTCGGTTACGTCGGCGAAGAGATTCTCGATGGCAGCGGGAAAGTTGTCTCTGCCGCGGGCACCTGTGCCAACCTCTATTTCGACAATTTCACGAT
The DNA here is from genome assembly GCA_016296285.1 of Bacilli bacterium. Taxonomy (GTDB): domain Bacteria; phylum Bacillota_I; class Bacilli_A; order RFN20; family CAG-826; genus Alloenteromonas. The sequence goes on along the minus strand of JAEDJP010000035.1, from coordinate 4,089 downwards.
CGACGTGAGCAAGGCAAGCCACCTCAAGACCCTTCAGCACGAAGCCCATACGAAAACAGATACCCCGTATGTCGGTTATCTCGCAGGGCACATCACCCGCTCGGGGACGTTCACGAACGTTTACGTCAATCGTTGCACGATCGATGGAGTTTCCACTCTTGAAGGCAACACCAACAACTATGGCTATTATGGTTATGCTGAATACGATTCTCTCGGTGGCCAATATGGCAAGGGAAGCAATTATCAATTCACCTTGAATTCCCAGGCTTGCTACAACTTCTTTGATCAAAACTACAACGTAGCAGGCGACCCCACCCACCAGATTTCCAAGGAGCAACTCGTCCTTCGCAATACCGCCGATACCGCGAGCGTAGAACCCGATGATAACGGCGATCGCATTCTCCGTATGGCGGACGGCGGCAAGGTCATTCCCTTCTCCGATGCCGTCAGCACCAGCACCGCAGCGGGATCGACCACATATGTCATGGAAGGCAGCAACCTTGGGGCTGCCGAGGCGCGTAATTACTCTCTTTCAACGATTGGGTTTGCCGAAACTGAATTCGTGGAAAACACCCACGAATATAACCTTTACTATGAGAAAGACGGCGTGAAGCAGGTCCCGAGTCAATCACCTCATTATTATGACCATTCATTAGCGGATGCGAATGAAGGCTTGATTGTCGAAAAAGACGAGAACGGCAATCCCATTACCGATGAAGAGGGCAACCTTAAGCAACATCCCACTGCATATTTTTATCCAAAAGACGTTCGAAACAATCCCGCGGATCCTTCTGAAGCAGCAAAAGTACAGTGGATGTATGGGGAATCATGGAACCGATACGTCGACGAAAACGTTGACCGGTATGACCTTCCCGTCTCAATCAGCATTCCAAACTTCGAACCCGGACGAATGGCCTTTGGTGCAAAAGTCAATACATGCGAAGGCTTTTATATGTTGGATGACCCTCTGGATGCAACGAATCCAACAGGAGAGGCGGGGGAGTTAAAAATCGATGCCCAAATCAAAAGAGATAGTGTGGTTAGCAGCTATTATGTCATTTTTACCGTGGATTCGTTGACCTTTAAAGATTTGCTGGAGGGGGTTCATTATTTTTCGGCATACGTACACATTAAGGTTACATTTGACTACAGTATTTTTGGCACTGCAACAGTCGAAAAAACATTCTTCTTCGGTAATTTGGATGAGAATGGGGTATTGTCTCCCAATCCCGCTGGCCTATTGATCAACAATGAAGGCGCCGAGCTCAACATCAATTTTTCTGATTCTGACAAGACCGATACACTAGTCAGCAGCCAAACAGGTATCGGTTTTACATTCGATAACAAAATTGCCCACATCGATTCGAGAACATTCGAGGTTCCAATTGTCTTTTATGACGTTATTGATGGCGTGGAAAATGCATTACCAACCACAGTAACCCCTGAGCAACAGGCGACTATGAAAAATACGGATTTTGTATTTGTAGAAGGCACGCCCAACCGATGGGAAATGACAATCGTTACGAAAGATCCGGTCGAAAACGGCCAATCCATGAACTATTTTGTCGCGGATCAAAGCTTACTAACGGCATCCGGCTATAACGCCAAGAACATCGATGTTGTCGGGGGAGGTGTTTCCTACTATTACCAAACCATCGTAGGAACCTCGGTCGCCGTTATTTCGATGCCGGCGGAAACCACTTCAAATTACATGGTTAAGGCTCCGCCGAGCAAGGGTACGCCGTTCTACGCCACTTCATTCTTGCCAGGATCCATCGTGCTCTATTTGAAAAACACGTCCAATGCGATCGACGGAAGAAACGATGAGCTTGGCAACATCTCGTTCTCATATGTTGCTCCGAAGATTATTGGTTCTTCCCTCACTACCGTCGCCCCAACCTTCAAGAAAGGGGCAGGCAACTTCTTAAGTTTGGAAAACGCCGCTGATTCTAGCGGAGACTACACGGCTCCAGATAGTAGTGGATTCTTCCAAATCACCGCGACAGAATCTATTCGCCTGACAGAACGATCCGTCCAAAAGGTTTCCTATTGCGCCCTTGACAAGGATGGCAAGGTCCTTGGCTCCTATAACACAAACGGAACCACCTCCATGACCGATGAGGAACAGCTCCAAATCGATACGTATGTCATTGCTCTTGGCGGTTACGACACGAGCGATGGCAATATCTGGGTCACGAACGTTGACTTCTCGTACAAAGCGCGCGACGGCTATGGCGGTACGTTCGGTTCCGTGGAATATCGTTCCACCCCGAACACGGTCACCGAAACCGTGTTCAACTTCTTCTTGACCACGCCCGCGGAATGTGATTACCGCGTCGCGGTCATGTACAAGGAAAGTGAGAAAAAATACTACCTATATGTCGATTCGACGGTAGCGGTTACCATCAATTACTTCTTGTATCAGCCTGCCGATGTCACGTATCTGCTCTCCATCAACGGAAGCGCCGACATTACGACAGACGGAAGTTTGGAGATAGGCGCAACCGTTCGAAGTTCCTGGCAGACACTTAACCTGACCTTAACGTAAAACCAAGCCGCCAACGCGGCTTGGTTTTCATTCCATCTTGATCTCGATGCTCGATCCGGACTCGTTCTTGGAGACCACGATTTGAGAAGGCAAGGACTCTTCTAGGGCATCGACGTGAGAGATGACCCCAATCATTCTCCCGCCTTCCGAAGAGAGGTTTTGCAGGACTTTGATCGCGCGACGGAGGACATCCGCGTCCAAAGAGCCGAAGCCTTCGTCGATGAACATGCAGTTCATCTCGATGCCCCCGGCATTCATCCCGATGGCCTCGGAGAAACTTAGGGCAAGCGCCAACGCGGCTTCGAAAGTCTCGCCTCCCGATAAGGTGCGGACATCGCGGGTCTCCCCGTTTAGGTGATCCCGGACATCGATATCAAGGCCCGCCTGGGCATTGCCTTTCGCACGGGAAACATCGCTTAAGGCAAAGTCATAGGCACCATCGCTCATTTCATAGAGTTTGATGCTCGCAAGACGGAGTATTTCCTCGAAAAGGGGGCGGATGCGGTAGGTCTCGAAATTGAGGCGCGGGCCGCCAGGATATCTTCCTTGGGCGATGAGGGAGAGTTCTTCCGCGGCGTTGCTTTCCTCGATTTGGCTCGATAGGTCCCTGACGGCAAGAGATGCTCGTTCCAGGGCTTTATGATTGCTTTCATAACAAGAGATGGCCTTGGAATAGGCTTCATCCGCGGCTTCGAGCTCGATCTTGATTTGGGCGATTTCCGCATCGATGGAATCAAGGGGTTCGATACCAAGCCCTTCCGCATTCTTTTGCTTCAACAAGAAGAGTTCTTGATCGCAGGCGAAACGCCGCTGGTCAAAGAAACGGACCTTCGCTTGATAAGTGTTTACAAGAGGTTCTCCTAGAAGGGCATTCTTGGCTTTCAGGACGCTCGCGAAGCCTTTTTGGGATAAAGATTCGTTCAAGTCCTTTTCGTGCGTCAGGAGGTCTTCTTCGAGCTTTGGAGAGGCGTTCTTTTTATCCAAGAGCAAACGAGCGATCTCCGCGTTCTTTCTCGTTTCCGTTTCGAAACGATCTTGGGCTTCTTCTTTTCGTTGCTGATAACCCCTCAGATAGTCGTCCAAGGAATGGATTTCCTCTTGCAAGGCCTGCTTGCTTTGGCCGAGCAGGTCTTGATCGATCGAGGCGAGGCGTTCTTTGCGTTTGGCCAATCCTAGACCCATGTCCTCCTTCTTTTTGGATTCTTGGGTTTCTTGGGCGCGTAAAACCTTCAAGCCTTTCTCCGCGTCTTCCTTCGCTTTCCTGCTCTTATGATAGGCATCGACGCTTTTCCTTAACGAAGACAAGGATTCTTCCTGCTTTTCAAATTCCTCGTTTTGGTGATTTTGATAAGCTTCTAGGCTTGCCTCGGGATGCAGGGGATCAAAGGATAAGGAAAGGGGCGCGAGGAAGGCTTTTAGGTCGTCTATCGCCTTTTGGTATGCCTCTTCCGCGGTTTTGGATTCCGCGGCAGTTCTCGATTCCCTCTGCGAAGCCTCGTTTTTCTTGTTTTCGAACTTCTCGAGCTCTTGCTCGGAGATTG
>JAEDJP010000160.1 GCA_016296285.1 Bacilli bacterium | reverse complement strand
TCGCGAGCTTCCTCATGGAAGACAAGGGCCTTATCCTCGCGAACGACATCTCTTTCCCGCGGGCCAAAACCCTCTCGAGCGCCGTCGAACGCATGGGAAGGGGCAACATCATCGTCAATTCCTCCGATTTTTCCTTCTCTTCCGCCCATTTCGAGGGCTTTTTCGACAAGATTCTCCTCGACGCCCCGTGCTCCGGCAGCGCCATGGCGAGAAAAAACGAGGAGGCGCGCAAGGAATGGAGCCCATCCAAAGTCCATCGCTGCGCCCTCGAGCAAGCCGCCCTTCTCGACCTTTGCGCCCCCATGCTGCGGAAAGGGGGCGTCCTTTCCTATAGCACTTGTTCCTTCTCCAAAGAGGAAAACGAGGATTGCATCCGCGCGTTCTTGGATCGCCACGAGGATTTCGTCCCGTTGGCGGCCCCCATCGATTCGCCCCTTTTCTATCACGACGCGACCTTGAGGGAAGGCATTCATTTCCTGCCCCATCTTTTCCCCGGGGAAGGGCAATACGTCATCCTCCTCCGGAAGCTCGGGGAGGCACCGCGTAAGGAATTCGCCTTCAAGAAAGATCCCTTGACGCGGAAATACGACGGATTCCTCGAATCCCTTGGTCTCAAGGGAAGGGAAAACGTGTCCTGGAGAGGCAAATTCTATTCGTTATCCGAGCCTTTCCCCCTCGAGAAACTCAACACGTTGCGCCTTGGCGTCAAGCTTTTCGAATTGCGCGACATCTATTTCCCCGACCACGCGCTCGCGCGCTTCCTCGGGCCCGAGCATTCCATCGCCCTCGATGAGAAAAACGCCCTCGCGTATCTGCGGGGCGAGACGTTCCCCCTGGAAGGGGTCGATGGTTTCCGGATCGTGAGCTTCGACGGCCTCAATCTCGGGTGGGTCAAAGTCGTGAAGGGAATCGCGAAGAACCACTACCCGAAAGGCTTGCGTCACGCTTACGAAACCCTGAATTCCTCGCGGTAGGAACGAAGGGTGAGCAAGGCGATCGCGATCAAGCAAGCCCCGATCACGAGCAAGGAAATCAGGAACTCGATCTTGGAAAGGAAAATCCCCATGGGGATGCCGGACAGGGCGGTCAAAGCCCCGTAGACGATCCCGAGGATGGAGGCGATTTTCATGTTTTTCGGGCGCTTTGAAATCGTGAGCAAACAAAAGAGCCCGCCCCCGAGGCCCAAAGCGGCGAAAAGACCATAGGAAAGCACCCACGCGAGGATCTCGGGAAGCAAGACGCCTTCCCCGAAGCCTTTCGTTTGCTGGAATGCGTAAAAGAACGCCAAGAACGAGATGACGGCGGCGATGAGGAGGGAGGAGGCCAAGGTCTTGGCCAAGGACAGGGTTGGGGAATTCTTTTCCCCGCGGCTTGGGTTCATGTTCGATTTTCCTTTCTAGATGCCCGCGACGACGGTGGAACGGGCCGGGACGACCACGTCTTCCTTCTCGATCCGGGCCCCTTCTTTCGTCGTCAAGATGACGCGGGCGGAATGGTAGAGGCGGAAGCGGATGTCGTGGTCGGTCGGGTTGAAGAAAGCCTCGAGACGGCGGTAAGGCTCGATGAGGGAGGGATCGGTCGCGCTTGCGTGGACGCAGCCATCGGCGTCGGAAACGAAGATCGCGCGGTCGATGGTCGCGGGGTCGAAGATGCGCAGGAACGGGGTGTTCTTCCGGAAGGCGATGAAGCGGGCGAGGGCCTCGGCCATCGCGTAACGCTCATCGAGCAACGCGTAGCTCATCTTGTTGAAGCGATCCCCTTTGTTGTAGGTGTTCCCCTCTCCCCATTTCGAGGCGGCGATTTCTTGCCCCATGTGGAGGAAAGGCATGCCGAAACTCAGGACCGTCGCGGCCGAGGCGGCGAGGACGAGCTCGCATTTCGCGGCGTCGCTCAAGTCCTTCCGGCGGAAGGAGAGGATGTCGAAATAGGTCTCGTTGTCGTGGCATTCGATGTAATTGACGCTTTGGCGGGCGTCGAGGAACATCGGCGCGCGGATGAAGGGGACCGAGGAAGAGGCGAAGACGAATTTGAAATCGTTGACCGCGGAGAAATCGGCGGCGAAGAAGCGTTTCGTGGTCTCGCGGAAGGTGTCGTTGAAGAAGCCGTAATCCGGCAATTCGCGGTAATTGCCCATGTGCCCGAGAGGGACCTTGACCTGTCCGCCCATGTTCCAGCCTTCCCCGTAAAGCAGGAAGGAAGGGTCGA
>JAEDJP010000034.1 GCA_016296285.1 Bacilli bacterium | reverse complement strand
GTTCTCGACCGCTTCCTGAATCCCTATGTCCATCACGCCCTCCTCTCGATCGCCCTCAATTCGATTCCGAAATTCAAGGAACGCGACCTCCCGATCGTCGAGGACGACATCGCCCTCGGCATCGCCCCGCGTCACCTCGTCTACGCCCTCGCTTCCCTCGCCGTGTTCTATCGCGGCAAGCGCGTGAAGGGCGGGAAAGAAGAGGAGATCCCCCTCAAGGATTCCCCCGAGAACCTCGCGGAAATGGCGCGGCTCTGGGGCGAATTCGAGAAGACCGGCAACGAAGAGGCCTTCATCGACGGCTTCCTCGGCGCGAATGCCTTCTGGGGCAAGAGCCTCGCGGGCGACACCGTGATCCGCACCCTCTTCGCGAAATATTTCCACGCCATTCTCACCCTTGGTCCCAAGGCATCCTTGGAGGCGTTTCTCCATGAATGACGCGATTCTGATTCACGATACCGACGACGTCCTCGTCGCCTTGCGCGATCTCAAAAAAGGCGAGACGGTCGAGGGCATCACGTTGCTCGAGGATATCCCCCAAGCCCATAAAATCGCGAGACGCCCCCTCAAAAAAGGCGAAACCCTCCATAAATACGGCAACGTCATCGGCATCTTGACCCGCGACGTGCAGCCGGGGGAATGGATCCATAGCGATGAGCTAAAGACATCCTTAAGCGATGCCCCGGTCTACCATTACGAGAAAGCGCGCGTTTCCCCGAAGGAAGCCTCGAGCCGCACGTTCCTCGGCTTTCCCCGCGAATCCGGGAAGGTGGGGACCCGCAACGACTTGCTGATCCTCCCGACTGTCGGCTGCGTGAACGGCCAGGCCCACGCGATTCGCGATGGGTTCGTGGCCCGTCACCCCGACATGGCAAGGCGCGTCAAGATCGCTTCCCATCCTTATGGTTGCAGCCAGCTTGGGGAAGATCACACCCATACCGCTTATTTGCTTTCCGGCATCGCCCATAACCCGAATTTCGGGGGCGTGCTCGCTCTCGGCCTTGGGTGCGAGAACAACCGGATGGAAACGTTCCATCCCCTCATCGCGGATTTGCCGTCCCATCGCTTGCGCGTCCTTGTTTGCCAAGACGTCGAGGACGAGATCGAGGCGGGCATTGAGAAACTCGAGGAGCTTTACGACTTCACCAAGGGCGAGAAGAGGGTTCCTTGCCCCTTGTCCAAGATCGCCCTCGGCCTCAAATGCGGGGGATCGGATGGCTTTTCCGGCCTCACCGCGAACCCGATGCTTGGCTACGTGAGCGAGGTCATCGGCGGGGCGGGCGGCCAAGTCGCCCTCACGGAAGTCCCCGAGATGTTCGGCGCGGAGCAATCCCTCATGAACCGGGCGAAAGACGAGGAAACCTTCCATCGCATCGTCGGCCTAATCGAGAATTTCAAGGCCTATTACGCAAAAAACGGCCAACCCTGTTACGAGAATCCCTCCCCGGGGAACAAGGACGGTGGCATCACGACCCTTGAGGAGAAATCAAGCGGCTGCGTCCTAAAGGCCGGCCATCTCGAGGTCGAGGATGTTCTCGATTACGGGGATTCCCTCAAGGCCCCGGGCCTTTCCCTCCTCAACGGGCCCGGAAACGACATCGTCGCCTCGACGAATTGCCTCGCCGCCGGATGCAACGTGCTTTGCTTCACGACCGGCAGGGGCACCCCCTTCGGTTCCTTGATCCCGACCATCAAGATCGCGACCAACCATCGCCTCGCCGCGAAGAAGCCTTCCTGGATCGATTTCGACGCGGAAGCGGTGCTTGAGGAAGGGTTCCTTCCCGTCCGCGACCGCTTCCTCGATTTGCTTTGCGACATCGCAAGCGGGAAAGAAACGAAGGCCGAGGCCCTCGGAATGGATCAGATCGCCCTCTTCAAAGAAGGCGTGACGTTATAAAAAAGGAGAACAACATGAAACAGTTTTTGGGAGATGACTTCCTCTTGCACGGCGAGCTCGCGATGAAACTCTATCGCGATCACGCCGCGAAAATGCCGATCTTCGATTTCCATTGCCACTTGGTCCCGCAACAGATTTACGAGGATCATCGCTTCTCGTCCATCACGGAAGCTTGGCTTGGGGAAAACGGGTACGGCGACCATTACAAGTGGCGTTTGATGCGCGAGATGGGCGTCGATGAATCCTACATCACCGGGAATCGCTCCGCCTTCGAGAAATTCGAGAAATACGCGGAATGCATGCCCTATTTCATCGGGAACCCGATCTATGAATGGACCCATCTCGAGCTCAAGACGTATTTCGGCATCACGAAGCCCCTTTCCCCCGCGACGGCGAAAGAGATCTTCGACGAGGCGAACGAAGTCCTTAAGACGATGACCGCCCGCAAGATGATGGAACTGAACCGCGTGGAAACCGTCTTCACGACGGACGACCCGGTCGACGACCTCCATTATCACGAGCTCATGGCCAAGGACCCGACCCTCAAGACCAAGGTCTATCCTTGCTGGCGTCCCGACAAGGCCATCAACGTCGAGCGCGCGACCTTCATCCCTTGGATCAAGACCTTGGAAGGCGTCGTCAAGCGTCCCCTCCCGACCTTGAATGATTTGCTGCTCGCCCTCAAGGAACGGCTCGCCTTCTTCGTCGACCATGGCTGCGCCGCAAGCGACCACGCCCTCGACGTCCTCCATTTCAAGAAAGCGACCTATGAAGAGGCGGACGCCGTCTACCAAAAAGGCCTGAGGGGCGAGAGAATCACCCCGGAAGAAGAGGATATCTACAAAGGCTATCTCCTCGTCTTCCTCGGCAAGGAATACCACCGCTACAACATGGTCCAGCAGTACCATATCGGCGCCCTTCGCGACAATTCGAAACGCAATTACGCCGTTCTTGGCCCCGACACGGGCTATGACGCGGTCGAGGATTTGCCCGTCGCGGAAAAGCTCTCGGCCTTGCTCAACGAGCTTGACGAAGCCGCTTCCCTCCCCAAGACCGTCCTCTACACCTTGAACGAGAAAGACTACATCGCCCTCGTCACCTTGATGAACTGCTTCCAAGGCGGCCAGAAAGGGAAGATCCAGGTCGGCACCGCTTGGTGGTTCAACGACCATTACGACGGCATGCTCGCCCAAATGAAAAAGCTCTCGAGCGATGGCCTCATTTCCTGCTTCATCGGGATGCTCACGGATTCCCGCAGCTTCCTGAGCTATCCGCGCCACGACTATTTCCGTCGCGAGCTTTGCGATTTCCTCGCTTCCTTGGTCGAGGAAGGCCGTTATCCGAACGATGAGGAAACGCTCGGCAAGATCGTCGAGGATGTGAGTTTCCGCAACGCGAAAGCCTATTTCACGCGCTGAGCTTCCAATTCGTTTGAAAGATCCCGGATTTCTTGAAGGAAGTCCGGGTTTTTCTCTTCCTTCGCCCACAACACGCGCGTAGGCGAAAGCGGGGATTCCAAGAAGCGCGCGGTCGCGTCGCGCCCTTCGCCGTTCCAATCGGAAAACCCATCGCTTTTGATGTGGTCTTCGTAGCGGCAAGCAAGGAAAACGGCCTTGCCATAGTCGCGCCACGGCCTGGCCAAATAGGCGGAATTCGATAGGACGTCCCCCTTCTTTTCGAAAGAGCAGCGATGGAAAACGAAGCCAAAGGGGTCTTTCAAGGAATGGGATGGGGCGGCCACATAGGTCGTTTCCCTTCCGTCTTGGACGGTGATGAGGCGGCAATCGAGGAACAGGGCTTGCCCCGCGCCGAAGATAAAATCGACGCTCCCCTCGATTCGGCAAGAGAAGAAATAAGAACGGGCCATCCCCTCGAAGTAACGTTCGTTCTCGGGCAAGAAGCCGCGGTATCGGGTGCAGAGGTCATCGGGCAAGGGGCCGACGAAAAGGGTATCCTGGGTCGAGGAGAAGAAGCCGTTTAGGAAAACGTTGTCGTCCCCGTAAATCCCGAGGGCGACTTCCTGGCCTTTCGTCGCGGGATCCCCCGAGACGTTTTCGACCCACAGATCGCAAAAGAGGTTATGGCTGCCCGTGATTTTCAAAGCGGCGGTCTTCCACGTCGTGCGTTCTTTCCCGTTTTCATCGAGCTCGTTTGCGTAATGTCTAGAGATGAGCTTGCCCCCGTGGAAACGCACGAGGCAATGGGAAAAGGGGAAGACGAACTCCCCTTCTTCCTCGCCCCCATAGCAGTCGAGGACGAGAGGAATTTCCCCATGAAGCGCGCGTGTTTGTTCCGCGAGCACAAGAAGGTCGCGGAAGGAGCTTGCCTCCAAAACTCGCGCATTCTCAAAATCGGAAAGATGCACCATAATGCCCTTATCATAGCGAGGAACGAAAGAAAGATGAACGAGAGAATCGGTGTCAGGGCCCATGACCTTATCGCTTCCGGGACGCCGGAAGAACTGGCCAAAACGATCCAGGATGCTGGTTTTTCCTACATTCAGCTCGTCTTCAAGAAAGCGCTCAAGGAGCCCGAATTCACCGAGGCTTACGCAAGGCGCGTCGAGAAGGCGCTTTCGAGCCGATGCGTTTCCGTCGCTATGCTCGGGGCCTATTTTAACCCCGTCCACTCCGACCCCTCCGTCGTTTCTTCCGGAATCGACATCTTCAAGAAGAACCTCGCGATCGCTTCCGTTTTCCCCGGGAACCCTCCCGTTGGGAGCGAGACGGGATCTTTCAACGATTCCCCTTGGATTTACCATCCGAAGAACCGCACGGAAGAAGGCTACCAGCAAACGAAGGCGGTTTTCGCCGAGCTTGCCGCGTATGCCGAGTCCCTCGGCGCGGATATCGCCATCGAATCCGCCCATGGGCACGTCATCTGCGACGTCGATCGCCATGTCCGCCTCCTCGAGGAGCTTCATAGCGAACGCGTTTACGCGACCGTCGACCTGTTCAACCTCCTATGCCCCGAGAATTTCGCGAAAAGGGACGCGATTTTCGAGGACGCGCTGCGCCGGTTGCATGGCAAGGTCCGCATCATCCACATCAAGGATGGCTTGGTCCGCGATGGCAAGCTCATCCAGGCCAATCCCGGCGAAGGGGAGTTCCATTACGAGGCCATGATGGCTTCGATCAAGGCCCACGCCCCCGACGCGATTTTGGTGTTCGAAGGCGTGAAGGCCCCCGCAATCGAGACTTCCAAACGCCTCATCCTAAACACCTTGTCCAAAATTTAATTTTTCGGGCTTTGTCTTAAAACCTGTCAAGAAAAAATTACATCAAAAAAACCTAGGCGGAATCGGCATTCCTTGGATTCTTGTATACAAGAGCCTTTCAAAACCGAAAAACAGTGGTATAGTATTGACATGTAAGCGGTTACATCAAACGCCCATGAACATGTCGAAACGTTCTTATGAAGCTCTCGATCTTGCGATCCTGACTTTGGTTGCTTCTGTGTTCGAGGGGGTTTGCGTGTTCCTGCTGAACAAAAAGACAACTTCCGATTTCTTCCTGTCCCTGAGCGCGGCGCTTGGCCTCATCGCCATCTTCCGCTGGGGCATCGCAGGAGTCGGGGTTTCCCCGATCGCCGGCGCGGTCGGGGTCCTCGTCCGGGTGTTTCTTCTCGGCGAGCAATCCGTCTCGATGTGGCTCAGCTACACGCTTGGTTACTTCGGTCTTGCGGTCGTCCTCCTATTCTTCATGAAAGGGAACAAGCCCAAGATGGAAGGGAATCTCGGGTGGATGATCCTCTATTACGCGGCGGGATGCCTCGGGATGGAAATCGTTCGCGCCCTGTCTAATCTCGGCAATCACGATTTCCTGAAGAACCTCACCCTCTTCGTCGCCTTCGACCTCCTGAACATCGTTCTGGGGGCCGTCGTGTTCTTCCTCGCCTACGCGCAGAAGTCCCTCGTGGTGGACATGAACGCCTACCTCGAGCGGACCGCCAAGGAGAAGAAGGAACTCTCGGAAGCCATGAAGGCGAAGAAGGCCAATCCCAAGATCAACTACGAGGAACTCGCAAACGGCTTCGAAATCAACGAGGCCGCGTTGCTCGATGGCGGGACCTTGACCACGGAAGACCTCCGTGAGCTCGAGAGGAACCGCCGGGCATTCGAAGGCGAGAAGTCGCGGTTCGATCAAGAAAACGAAGCCCTGCGTCAATACCAAGAATCCAAAAAGACCCAAGGAGGCAAAAAGGAATGAGCGCGAAAGCAATGCCCAAAGCTTCGGCAGCCGAAGTCGAGGCAATCGAGAAAAACCATTTCAAAGCGGTCGCCCATGACGTTCTCCGCGATTGGCGGCTCTACGTCCTTCTCCTCCCGATGATGTTCTTCCTGCTTTGCTGGAAGTACTTCCCCATCGCTTCCATGATCTCGTCGTTCAAATACATGCCGACGACCGATTCGAGTTTCGGCGGCGGTTCCTTCACCGCCCTTTGGAACGGCCTCGACAATTTCCGTTACCTTTTCGCGCAGCCCGACTTCTGGGCCGCGTTCCGCAATACGTTCGTCCTTAGCTTCTACGGCTTGGTCTTCGGGTTCCCCTTCCCGATCATCCTCGCTTTGTTCTTCAACGAAATCCGCCTCAAAGCGGTTCGTTCCATCGCTCAGGTTTTCTCCTATCTCCCCAAATTCATCTCGGTCGTCGTCATGACGAACCTGATCGGCATGCTCCTCAAGTCCTCGAATCCCCAGACCGGCGTCGTTGCCGGTATCATCGGCGGCCTTTTCGAGAACATCGGCGTCTTCGATCTCACCTCCAACCCGGGGGCGTTCCGTTCCATCTACATCATCTCGGACATCTGGGAAGGCGCGGGCTATGGCTCCATCGTCTATTTCGCCGCCATCCTCGGCATCTCCCCCACCTCTTACGAGGCCGCGCGCATCGACGGCGCTTCCAAGATGCAGCAGCTTCTCTACGTCACCATCCCCGGCATGGCGGGCACCCTCGTCATCATGCTCATCCTCCGCATCGGCAACTTGCTGAGCGTCGGGTACGAAAAGGTCTACTTGCTCCAGCAACTCGGCAAGGCCGGCAGCACCTGGTCCACCTCGCAGACCGTTTCCACTTATGTCATCAACGTCGTCATGTCCTCGTCTTCGGTCCACAAAGGCATCGGCTCGGCGGCGGATCTCTTCAATTCGTTGCTCTCCATGTTCTTGGTTTTGGGCTCGAATTCCATCGCGAGAAAGATGAGCAACACCTCGCTCTTCTAAGGAGATAGAACCATGGAAGTCTCAGGAAAATCCACTCAGAAGATCGTCAAAAAAGGCGGGAACAAAGGCTATACGAAATCCGCCGCCTCGGAAATCGTTTTCCGCGTCGTCGCTTACATCTTCATCATCGCCTTCGCCCTCATTTGCGTCTATCCTCTCATCTATGCTTTCTCCGCGGCCATTTCCGGCGGCGATGCTTACAACGCCGGCAAAGTCGTCCTTTTCCCGGTTGACATCCAATGGAACGCCTTCCTTTCGGTCATCCAGATGAAAGTCTTTTGGAATGGCTATTCCAACACCCTCTTCGTCACCCTCTTCGGCACCGTGTGGTGCATGCTCATCTCGATCCTTGGCGGCTATGCCCTTTCCAAAAAGCGCCTTGCCGGCCATAAATTCTTCAACTTCCTCCTCATCTTCACGATGTGGTTCTCCGCGGGCATCGTCCCGACGACCCTCAACTATTGGAGCACCCGCGACCTCTTCATCTCGATGGGCATCGCCGACCAGAAATGGGTCATCGTCATCGCGATGGGCGTCGCCGCGTTCAACATCATCCTCCTCCGCAACGCCTTCGAGGCCGTCCCGAAGGAAATCGAGGAAGCCGCGACCGTCGACGGGGCCAACGATTTCCAAATCATGTCCAAGATCTACGTCCCGATGTCCAAGGCGACCGTCGCGACCGTCGCCCTCTTCTATGGCATTTCCCGCTGGAACGGTTATTACTGGGCCCAGCAAGTCGTTACCGATTCCCTCGACTGGCCGCTTCAGGTCGTCATCCAACGGCAGATTTCCGCCGCCGCGGACGAGGCCGCCGAATTCGGCATCACTCTCATCGACGGCATCTATAGCCCGGATGCCGCGAGCTTCGCGATGATCATCGCCGCGATCATCCCGATCATCATCATTTACCCCTTTATCCAGAAATACTTCGCGGCCGGCGTGAACGTCGGTGGCGTCAAAGAATAAATATGGATATCCCTGTTCCGGCATTCCTTCGTCAAGCTGGAGCAGTTATGTCGATATGGATGAAATGAAAGGAGAAACAAAAAGTTCATGAAATCCAAAAAACTCAGCTACATCTTCGCGCTTGCCGCTAGCGCGATGATGCTCGCCGCCTGTGGCAACCCCGCCCCGGCCGAGTCCTCCGAAGAGCCGGTCAAGACCTCGGATACGGAACCGACCCCGAGCGTTGACACATCGGAAGAACCCATCGAGACCTCGAGCACCCTCGAGGATGTCGAGATCACCATGTCGGTTGACTACGAAGGTGGTCACGCGACCCACATGAAGTTCTATAGCGACAACACCAAGAAGGTCGGCATCCCCTACACCGATCCGGAAGGCAACGTCTATGAAGACGGCGACTTCAAACCGGCTTGGGCCGAACTCCAGAGCAAGTTGAACTTCACGATCAACGACATCACCCCGAACGACAAGCTCGCGAACAACTACACCACCCACAAGACCGCGAACTGGAGAGCCGACGGCAAGCTCATCAACATCGCCCAAGGCAACGCCTCCGACATCATCAAGGACGGCACCGGCGCGAACGGACAATTCGTCGACATCGCCAAATATCTTGATCAGATGCCGAACTTCAAGGCCTTCCTCGAAGCCAACCCGGTCGTCGAGAAGACCATCGCCAACAGCGAAGGCCAAATCTTCTACACCCCGTACTTCGACGGCTTCGAAGACGTCGAGCGCATGCTCATGATGCGCCATGACTGGGTCGAGAAGCTCCTCGACGGCGCGACCGCCCCGGCCACCCTCGACACCGATCTCGCTCTCAAGGGCACCTACTACACCGGCTACATGCCCGCGACCCTCGACACCAAGATCAAAGTCGCGAAAGAGAACAGCGCCACCTCTGAGCTCGTCGAGATCAACAAGAAGTACACGACCTCCATCGTCGCCAAATTCAACGCGATTGGCACCTTGAACGGCCAAACCGCCGTCCAGGCTCTCCGCGATTGGATCGACGCCACCTATGGCGGCGCCTATGGGGAGAAGCGTTCCGATCTCTTCCTCTCCCAGAAAGCCGCTTACGACATCGACGAACTCGTCATGCTCTTCCGCTGCGTCACCCTCAACTCCCGCTTCCTCCTTGGCGATCTCTATGAGACCAACGGAAGCCAGATGATCGTCCCGCTCTTCCCGCGTCAAGCCCGCAACGACCGTGTCGCCGACTTCTGGCGCTTCATGGCCTTCTTCGGCGTCCGTGGCACGGAATCCCGCAACGGCTTCTACTACGTTGGCGAAGATGGCAAGCTCAAGGACGTCCGTGGCGCCGCCGAAGTCGTCCCCGCCCTCAAGCACATGCACGAGATGTACCAGGAAGGCCTCATCCTCCAAGACTTCGACGACAAGTCCAAAGGCACTGGCAACGACGGCGAATTCCGCAACCAGATGGTCAAGGAGCAGCGCGGCTTCGCGACCTATGACTACAACCAGACCTCCACGATCCTTCAGGATTCGATGAAGGACTTCGCCGGCACCTTCGCTTCCGTCCTCCCGGCGGTCACCAAGCAAGGCGATTCCTACATCCACTACACGGAATCCTGGCGCTCGGTAAAGCCGAACTCCTGGTTCATCACCAAGGAAACGGAAAATGACCCGAAGGTCCTCGCCCGCTGCATCAAGCTCTTCGACTACCTCTATAGCGAAGAAGGCAACCAGATCATGTCCTATGGTCCCTCCGCCTACATCGCCAAGAAGTCCGACGGCGTGACCCTCGACACCATCGAATACATGGGCCGTCAGGTTCCGAAACTCTCGGATGCCACCCTCGCCCAGATCAAGAGCCTCACGTCCGGCAACTACACCAACTACTACCGTTACTACGTCGGCGCCACCTACCCGGTCGGCTACATCAAGGAACAGGGCATGGAATACCAGACGGTTTCCGCCAAGGCCAAACCCGCCCTCAACCTCTATGAGAACGCGATCGCCAACGGCACCGTCACTCACGTCAACCACAGGATGGACAACACCAACCACATCCTCGACATCGTCCCGGCGACCCTTCCGTTCACCGATGCGGAAAACACCGCCCTCGCCGGCACCGAGTACACCAAGCTCGGCGAACTCTTCAACCTCGCCAACGGCAAGACCATCGTCTGGACCGACATTGTCAAGACCGGTTTCGGCACCTACAAGGATTATGACTTCTCCGAGGCCAACTACCTCACCACCGTCAACGAGACGCTGAAGCTCAATTCCTATCTCACCTACGCGAACGACGCTTACGGCCGTTTCAAAGCCTAATTCGCGACGACTAACTTGGCTGGGGGCCTCCGGGTCCCCAGCCTTCCCCACGTTTCAGGAGGCCTTATGGAAAAAATCACATCGTTCCTACAAAAATGGCTTTGGCTCATTGCCTTGATTCTTTTCGCCCTTCTCGCGATTTTCGCGATTTCCATGGCCACCCCGACCGCCGTCTGCGCTTCGTATGGCGGCCCTGAACCCGGCGTTACCTCCTTCTACCAAGCTTACCAGTCCGCAAACGACACCCTTCTCATCCTCGGTGCCGTTTCCATCGTCATCACCTTCCTCTTCAAGGGGCTCCGTTCCTCCATCCGCCCCATCTATTACATTGGAAATTTCGTCTCCTGCGCTGCCGTCGGCATCATGGGCATCGCATCGGGCGTCACGACGTTGGTCGCCACGAGCAATTACCAAAAAGGCTACGCGACCCTTCCCATCGATGCCATGAACCAATATTGGCTTGATCACGGATCGAACGTCTCCATCGAGAAGTCCCCCGCGATCTTCCCCCTTGGCTACATCCTTTCCGTTTGCCTCGTCCTCGCCGGGGCGGCGGCCCTCGTTCTCTTCGTTTTAAAGCTCATCGCCAGGATCCGTTACGAGAAATCCAGGAAAGGAGAAGCGAAATGAAATCCAAGATCCAATCCTTCAAGGAACGGGTCGTCTCCTTCTTCGATCCCAAAGGCATCGAAGTCGAGATGCTCCGTTATCGCCCGAACAAGGCGAGTTATAAGATGACCCTTGCCGGCATCGTCGCGTTCGCCCTCGCGTTCGCGATCCACTATTCCGGCACGTCCATCTCCGGCAGCGGGGGATCTTTCTCCTTCCTCGGCTCCAGGAACCTCGGGTTCTGGAACTTCATGGACATCCTCCTCAACATCCTCCTTCTCCTCTTGTTCCTCACGTCCGCGATGGAAATGGAAGCCTATTCCATCAAATTCGGCATCATCGCGATTGCCGGGGGCATCTTCCAGGCGATGCGCCCGTTGCTCTTCGTCCTCGCGGTCTTCCAAAGCGACAACATGAACGCCACGATCTTCACCATCGTGACCACCCTCTATCTCGTCTCGGGCGTCCTCATCATCCTCTCCGGGATTCTCGCCATCATTCGC
>JAEDJP010000033.1 GCA_016296285.1 Bacilli bacterium | reverse complement strand
AAACCGTCCTCCCCTCCTCGAGCTCCGCGATCGTCCAAGCTCTCATCGACAAGGACACGACGATCGGCAGCCTCGGCACGACCGTCGATGCCCTTACCCTTTACGAAGTCTATGGCAAGGATTGCTTCACCTCGGATTCCTCCGCCTGCTACACGGGGGATAAATACAAGGCAAACCGCGACGCGAGCGGGAATGTCCTCTCCTACACCTACGACCCGTCCCTCGTCGACGATCCCGCGGTCGATGACGACGTCTATTACCTAAGCGCCAATTCGAGCGTCTGGGCCCTCCTCGCCTTCGACGTGACGGACACCGATTCGACGAACGGGCGCGGCAACACCTACACCGTCTCGACGGCGACCATCTCCTCCTTGGAAGGGAACGCCGCCGGCAACGCGATTCAGGAATCGACCGTCTATCAGCTCATCGCCGCCGGCCTCATCACGAACAACAGCTATAGCGATGCGCTTCTCAAGATGAAGCTGTCCGACGTCCTCGCCGCCGCTGCGATGATCGCCTAAACAAGAAAAGAACCGTGCCCCAACCAAGGCACGGTTTTTCGCATCTTTTCATTTCTTCCGTTTTTGAATCATCTCGATCCGCCAAAGAGCCATGGGATGCTTTGCCGCCCTCTCTCCTTCGGATGGAAGGAAGAGAAGTTCGGGGCGGAAAGAGCCTTTCGAAAATTCCGAAAGGTATTCCCTTTGCTTTTCATCGATCGTTAAAAAATCTGAAACGATACGGCTTGCGACATTCAGCGCTTCTTGATAATCAAAACGGGTACTCCGCGCCAAAACGGGAAGCAATTCCGCGCGGATCGAACGAAAAGATATTGTATTTTTCTTTGCTAAATCGATTCGAGAAAAATCGAAAATTCCATCCAACGAAAGATAGAAGATCAAAAGTCTCCTTATTTTATCCTTGTCGGAATTTCGGAATACCTCGGATAACGTGATCACGTCAAACAAATCGCGCGGTTTGCATCGATCGACAAGCGCGCATATTTTCATGGCGTATAGTTCTTCATCGGAAGGAGTCATCACGGAAACCCTTCGGTTGAAAACCTCGGTTTCGCGAATCAAATCGGGACAAACATGAATTCGATCGACGAAATTGATTTCCACTTTGATGTTATCCTTGTTTCCAAACGCGTTGTGATAAGCATAAGATCGACTCGAGAGGATGTAACTCTCTCGCGTTTTGTCCGAAATCCAATAGCCTTCCTTTCGCATCTCGTTATCAAAAGTCGCAAGGATATGCTCGCGATCCTTCTTCGTGGTCTCCTTGTCGATTGACCCGACGTAATCGAGATCGACGTCAACGCTAAGACGCAGGAGATGCGTGCAAAAAAGATGCACGGCAGTTCCTCCTTTTAAGGCTAACGTCCTTTGATTTGGATCGATTTGTTTTCGGATGATCTCCAAAACTCCGATGAGTCTCGCGACCTTCTCGATGTTCGCGCGGAGAAATCCGGTTTGGCCCTCAAGGAAAGAGAGAGCCTCTTCAGAATATTTCATTCGGTAAAACCTCTGTGGGCTCTACCATCAATCTCCATTTCCCGACTCGTTTACCGTTCCCCGGATGACAATCGAGGTAGAAATCGCACTTGCCTCGATGGGATAGGCATTCGCCGTAAAAACTCGAAGAATAACGATTGCCGAAATGCTTTTCAAAAAGATAGCCGACTTTTTGATAAAGAATGGCTTTGTCAAAAAGGGAAAGCAACGAAAGGATTTCCCTTTCATCTAGTTTGGGACATATCCCCAAAGCGTTTTCTAGTTCTTCCATGCCGCCCGCGAGCGGAATCCGATCGATGGAATCGACGATTGCCCTTTCCAGGGACGCCACTCGGATTCCCTCTTCCGTCATCCGGTCCAAAACGGAAGCGCGAATCGATGGCTTCTTCGCCTGAAACAGAACGCCGTCGAACTCAAAATCTCTCGCGTGAGAATCTGTGAGATACACGCAAGTGGAAACGAAGGATTGATTGGCTAACCCATAATATTCTAACGCCTCGTGATAACTTAGGAAGGCATCAGAATAAGCGCGGCTGGCAATTTGGAACTTATTCGCGAAAACGTTTCCGGATGAAGGGCTTACCAGAGCGTAAAGACCTTTCCGAACCTGTTTGATTCTCCCTTCTTTCATCGCGCGGAAAACAAACGAAGAAAAAGCGGCGCCCGTAGGATAGTCCCTTTGTAGATCCTTGTTCGAAAAAAGAATGGGAATCGTTTTCATTTATGAAATACTAACCACAATATTATGTTTTTGCAATATTATGGTTTCTTTTTCATAAACAAGGATGGCAGCAAAGACAAAAGAAAAGCGCACGGGGATCTCGCTCGTGCGCTTCTTCTTCATTCCTTTCCTTCTTGGGCGAGGATGGCTTCTAGGGCGTGGCTCAGTTGATCCGGGCAAGAAGTGCGACGGCTCCTGCTGCCGGGGCAGAGGATGCCGCGGAGGCGGGATTTCGCTTCCTTGATATCCATGCCGACGAGCAAGGCGCCGACGCCCTGGGAGTTGCCAGGACACCCGCGGACCGAGACGTATTTGACGATTTTCATCGTCTCGTCATCATAGACGATCCGCATCTCCTGAGAGCAAACGTCTTTTGGGTGAAAAACGAACGTCTTTTCCATTACTTGGATTCGCAGCAGCAGTGATGCTCTTCGCCTTCGCAGCAGCAATGGTCGTCATCGCCTTCGCAGCAGCAGCATTCATCGTCGCAATCGCCGTCGATGAAGCAAAGCTCGCCATAGACTTCGCCAAAGGCGGCGGCGGCGTTGCATTCGTCGGTGTCGATGTGCATCGCGAGGGCAAACGAGGGCGAAACGCGGACGACGGTATCCCCGAAGATGGTCTCGCGGCCGCCTTGTCCCTTGACGTGGACCGCGACGACGTCGCCGTTTTGCACGCCGAAGGCTTCCGCGTCGGCGGGGGTCATGTGGATGTGGCGCTTGGCGATGATGACGCCTTCCTCGAGATCGACTTCACCCGCGGGGCCCTTGAGGGTGCAGCGGCCGGAGCCGGCGATGTCGCCGGATTCGCGGACGGGGGCGGAGATGCCGAGGGAGCGGGCATCCGTGAAGCTCAGCTCGACTTGGTTGGCTTTGCGGACCGGGCCGAGGATCGAGAGGGCGGCGGAAGGACGGGGACCATTCGGGTCTTTCTTGTTGTAGCCAAGAACCGTCACCTTGTCGGTGGAGGCGTATTGGCCGGGCTGGGAAAGCATCTTGCGGACGGAGAGTTCGTGGCCTTTCCCGAAGAGAATCTCGAGCGTTTCTTGGGTGAGGTGCACGTGACGCGCACTGGTTTCGACTAAGATTTTGTTTTCCATTTGCGGTGTCTCCTTGACCGAAAGATTATAGCACGTTCCCTTTCTTAAGAAAGGACGACGCTTCGATTGCGCGAAAATGCTATCCTTTTCCGTTCGATTTCACTATTCTTATGAGCAGGAAGGAGGCTTACCCATGGACGAGAAAAAACGCAACGATAGCGAAGAGCTGGACGAAACCGAAGAGTTGGACGAAACCGAAGAAGAAAGAGACGATTCCGGCGTCGACGTCGAGCGCACCTCGACCGAGGAACTGCGCTCCCTCATCCAGCGGAAGGACCGGACGGGGCTCACCCTCGTTTTCGACACGGTCCCGAACATCGACATCGCGGAAGAAGCCAACGACCTCACGCCCGAGGAACTCATCTACATCTTCCATAACGTTTCGAGCGAATACACCGCCGATTTCTTCGACGACCTTTCGCTCGAGACGAAGGAAAACCTCATCCGGGCGATGACGGACAAGGACCTCGTGAAGGTCATCAATTCCCAGGCCGCGGACGACGTGGCCGACACCGTCGGCAGCATGCCCGCAAACCTTGCCTCCAAGGTCCTCATGGCCGCGGACAAGGACATGAGGAAGGACATCAACGCCCTTCTCAAATACAAGGAAGACACCGCCGGGTCCTTGATGACCACGGAATACATCAACCTCCTCGACCAAACGACGGTCAACGAGGCGATTTCCTATCTCCGGGAACGGGGGAAAGACGCGGAGACCATCTTCACGGTTTTCGTGCGCAACGCCTCCCGCGAATTCGTCGGGACCGTCGACCTCGACGATCTCATCTTCGCCAAGCCCGAGGAAAAGCTCGAGGACATCATGAACCGCGACGTCGTGAGCGTTTCCGTCGACACCGACCAAGAGGAAGTCGGCCGCATGTTCCAACGTTACGACCTCAACGCCCTCGCCGTCCTCAACGACGACGACCGCATCGTGGGCGTCATCACGATCGACGACGCCGTCGACGTCATGGTCGAGGAAACCGACGAAGACATCGCCCGCATGAACTTGATGGAGCCGACGGAGAGGCCTTATCTCGAGACGAGCGTCTTCGAGAATGCGAAGCACTGCGTCCCCTGGATCATCGCCCTTTTGATCCTCGGCACCTTCACGACGATGGTGTTGAACCGCCTCGAATCCCAGGCGATTTTCGTGAGCCTCCCCATCCTCATTTCCTTCATCCCGACCCTCATGGACACGGGCGGCAACGCCGGGGGCCAGACCACCGGGATGATGATCCGCGGCCTCGCGACGCGCGAATTCAGCCCGAAAGATCTCGGCAAGGTCCTCTGGAAAGAGCTGCGAAGCGCCATTCTCATCGCGGCGTGCATCGCGGTTTTCTCCTTCGTTTGGATCGCGATCGAGCAATACACCGGCATCGTGACCCTCGGGGTGATCGAGGAAACAAACGGCACGGTCTACGATTTCACGTCCGTCAACATCTGGAACGGCTCCGCCTTCCAAGGCGAGCTCGCCGCCCCATTCGCGGCCCACGCGTTCACCTTCGCGGGTCTCGTGAGCGTCACGATGTTCCTCGCGATTTCCTTCTCCAAGGGCTTCGGGACCTTGCTTTGCATGGCCGCGAGCGCCCTCAAGAAAGACCCCGCCTTGCTCGCCCAGCCGATGCTCACGACCATCATGGACGTCACGACCCTCCTCATCTATTTCGGGATGGCGTGCCTCTTCTTCCCCCGTCTCATCTAACCTTTTCGCCCAATTCGAAAAGCCGCGAAATTCATGGTTGCAAGAGGCGCTTCCTTCCCCTATAATTTTTGTCGCTGCGGGAGTGGCGGAATTGGTAGACGCGTACGTTTGAGGGGCGTACGGGGCAACCCGTGTGAGTTCAAATCTCATCCCCCGCACCACAAGAAAAATGACCTCGGTCTTCGGATCGAGGTTTTTTTCTGCCCGAATTCCACGATGTTCATAGGAGAAGGTAAGTGGGATGGGCGCATTCTTGACGCGGAAATGGCGAATGCGCTCAAATAGACCCCATAATTCAACCAATTCAATCCGATGCGCGTCCTGCGCATAGAAAGCGTGGCAACATGAAGAATCCGATCTTGACCTTGAGCCTGTCCTTGCTTTTGCTGGCCTCCTGCGCAGGAGACCCGAAACCAAACCCCTCAAGCGAATCCTCGAAAGACCCCGAGAGGAACGACTACGGTTATTCCACCCGCTACACCGATCTCAACGGGTATTCCGAAAAAGTTCAGAAGATGATGCGGATGTCCTCGCACGTCCTCAAATCGGAATCCCATTCTCAGACCCCTAAACAAAGACGCAATGCCATCGTCGCGAGCAACGACAATGTCCTTGGGTTCGATATCGGCTCCTTTGAGGCCAAAAAGTCGGGCGAGCAACCGCTGGCCAATGGGGAATACATCGTCGCGAGCAATATTTTCAACCTCCAAAATCAACTCCTTGCCGTCTCGGACATCGCGGATGCCAACCAATACGTCCAGGACGAATTATCCAATCTTTATACCGGTTTCTACCTGAACGGGGATGAAATGGCCTACTACGAGTTTTTCAATGATGATAGTGGCAACATTTCGAGCCTTACGTTCTTCTACGTCCAAGAGAACGAGAACGGCGTCTTCTCTTACGGCCTTGCCTATTCCGACTTCTGGAAGATCGTGAATATCGCGGTGCCGGGGCAATACCTCTATGTGGGGACTCCGTCCGGGCAAATGTACTACGACTGCACCGAGAAGTTCATGCAGGATGGCCGCCACTTCGTCAGCACCTTCCAAATCGAGAACGGAAACCCCGAGAATTCCATCGAAACGATCGGCCAGATCACGAAGGATCGTTGTGCGGAGATCATCGCGTCTCAAACGAAATCCGAGGTCACATTCTCGGAATTCCTCGAAAGAACATCCTCTCCATTCACCTCGGACTTGATCGATGACAACACGGTCTATTACGTCACGGCCGCGTATCAAGATCCCATCACAAGCGTCACCGACGTGAGCAAGACCTTCTCCGATTTCGGCCTCGATTTCGAGGATCCTTGGACTCACGACACCCCCAAGGCCCGAAAGCTCTACCACATCGCAAGTTCCGAACGCGATGACTTCCTCTACTCCAGCTCCTTCCGAACGTTGAAACCCCTCGAAACCGCGGATGACTACATCCAAAACGCCAAGATCCAAGTGAACCCGGAGGTCACGTTGACTTTCACGAACTACCGCGTCGACCCCAATCTCTGCCTCGATTACATGGGATACATGACGATCGTTGATAACCTCATCGATGCTTGCGAGGTCACCGAGGAGAATCGCGCCATCGTCCTCGATATCTGCCGCTACTTCGCCCGTCCTTACGACGACATCAAGGCAAACCCCGAAACCGATTTAGGCGCGAGAATCGATTCCTTGACCCTCGTCGAGAGTTGCCTGAATGGCGACGAGCTCAAATCCTTGGTCAAGGATTTCATTTCCTTCATCATCGCGGGAACGCCGCAAATCTAAGAAAACCATCGCAGGGATGGGACCCCCATCCCTTTTTTCATGAAAAAAGCCACCCTTTCGAGTGGCTAGATTGGGCATTCGCTCCGGATCAACGGGCCTCGTAAAGCCCGAGGTATCCGTCGTTCTCCTCTTCTTCTTTCGAAGAGTCTTCCGAAGGATCAATCGGAGTGAAGTGGAACCCAGATTCCGCAAGACCGACAAGGCGTTCGGTGTAGCAGTGTTCTTGTTCTAGATTGTTCATGACAAGACCTCCTTCTTTGTTTTTAGGGTCCTCTTTTCGAGAACCGCCACTGTTATAACCCTAGGAAAACGCCGTGCAAGGGGTTTGCTTGTGTAAGCGTTTTCGATAGCGCTTTCCGAAACCGCTTTCAAGTTTTCGACCCAAAAAAAAGGCATACGCATCCCCTGTTTCCTTTATGCGCGCGCGTTTTCTATGGTAGACTAGGCCACATGGCACTGCTCGAAGTGAAAGACCTTTGTTTCAATTACAGCGACAAAGAACTCTACCGGAACGTCTCATTCAAGCTGAATCACGGGGAACACTGCGTCCTCGTCGGGGTCAACGGGTCTGGCAAAACGACCCTCCTTTCCCTCATCGTCGGCGAGTTGCGTCCCGACCGCGGAAGCGTGTCTTGGGAACCCCATGTCACCTTCAGCTATCTCGATCAGCAGCTGAAGGTCAAAAACGACATGCCCGTCAAGGAATACCTCTACGGGGTGTATCAGGACCTTTTCGACAAGGAACGCCGGATGCAAGAGCTCTACGAGAAAGCGGCCTATGGGGAAGACGGCTACGAAGCCCTTCTGGACAAGGCCATGCGCCTCGGGGACGAGCTTGAGCAAAGCGATTTCTATAGCCTTCAGGAAAAAGTCGGGCGTCTTACCGATGGCCTTGGCTTCGACCCGCGCGACCTCGAGAAGCCCTTGGCTCTCCTTTCAAGCGGCCAGAGGGAAAAAGCATATCTCGCGAAGATGCTCCTTGAAGAAAAGGACGTCCTCATCATGGACGAGCCGACGAACTTCCTTGACCAAAACCAAGTCGCCTGGCTTAGCGCGTATCTTGATTCCTATCCCAACGCCTTCCTCGTCGTTTCCCATGACGAGGCCTTCCTCTCGAAGATCGCGAAAGTCACCCTTTGCCTTGAGAACCAGACCGTCACGCGTTACAAGGGGACCTTCGAGGAATATCTCCTTCAGCATGAGCTCGACAAGGAGCAATACGCGAAGAATTACGCCGCCCAGCAGCGTTACATCAAGAAGGAAGAAGATTTCATCGCGAAGCACATCGTCCGGGCCACCAGCGCGAAGGCCGCGAAATCCCATCGGGCTAGGCTCGCCCATCTCGAACGCATGGAACCGCCCTCGAAAGAGGCGGGATCCGTCCATTTTTCCTTCCCGTTCACCCACGACGTCGGGGAGAAACCCCTCGTCGTGGAAGACCTTTCCATCGGGTATGGGGAACCGTTGCTCAAAGGCATCCGTTTCCTTTTGAAAAAGGGAGAGAAAATTGCGATTTTAGGCCAGAACGGGGTGGGTAAAACGACTTTTTTGAAGACGGTTTTGGGCAAGATTCCCGCGTTGGCTGGCACCTATAAGTTTCTGGATGGAACGGTCATCAACGAGTATTCCCAAGACGAGCAAATCGACTTGTCCCTGTCCCCGTTCGATTTCATTCACGCCGCCTATCCTTCCCTCACGAACACGGAAATCCGGACGTGCCTTGGCAAGGTCGGGGTCCGGAAGGAACTCGCTTTGCGCCCGATGAAAGAGCTTTCCGGCGGGGAAGTCACGAAGGCGCGCTTCGCCCTCATGACGTTGAGGAAATCGAACTTCCTCATCCTCGACGAGCCAACGAACCACCTGGACCAAAAAGCAAAAGACGCCCTGTTCGAGGCGATTTCCTCGTTCCCGGGCGCGGTGATCCTCGTTTCCCACGAGAAGGATTTCTACGACGGCTTGGTCGATTACGAGATGACGTTCTAGACGATGGGGTCGCGTTTGCGGATCCCGAACAGGATATTGACCCATCCCGCGAGGGGGATGGAAACCCAATAGTTGAGGGCGGCGACGTCCATGTTGTACGAGCTCGTGCCTTGGCGGATCGAGCGGTCGATTTCCGCGAGGGTCGCGACCCATTCCGCGTATTGCGGGTCTTTCAGGATTTCTTGGCGGTCATGGGCAAGGAAGGCAAGGCGGGTCTCGGCTTCCCCGAGCATCGAAAGGGCCTTTTTGACGTCTTCGTAATGCACGGAGGTGAGATTCATCGTCTTGACCCCGGAGAGGCACGTCTCGTCTTGGGCCCCAAAGGGAATGCCGAAACGGCGCAATTCGTCATCAAGAAGCAGCAAAAGGCGGCGCTTCTCGCTCATGACGGTCAAAAGGGCTTTCGTCCGCACGCGAAGGCTATGGGCGAACTCGATCCCATGCCCCGCGACGAAAAGCAGGACGATGAAATAGAGGAAAAACGCGATCATGCCGATGAGGAGAATCACTTGCCATGGTTTCATGGCATAAAGAATAGTGTCAAAACCGTTCCGTTGCAAACTCGGGAAGGGCGAAAATTGACCGTTTTTCCTTGCGCGCCTATAATGGGTGCGCACGCAAGAAAGGATTTTGTCCGATGCCGAACCGCAAACCCATCTGCGCCATCCTCTACGATTTTGATTCCACGCTCGCCACGACCGACATGCAAAACTTCGGGTTCATCCCGCGCATGGGCATGACCCCGGCGGAGTTTTGGGCGCGCACCGGGGAGTTTTCCAAGAAGACCGGATGCGAGAAGATCCTCTCCTACCTCTTCATGATGAACGAGGTCGCCCGGGAAAAGGGCATCAAGATGGACAAGGCCTTCCTCGCCGACTGCGGCAAGGACATCAAGTTCTTCCCGGGGGTCACCACCTGGTTCTCGCGCATCAACCAATACGCCGCGGAACGGGGGATCCTCGTCGAGCATTACATCGTCTCCAGCGGCAACAAGGAAATCCTCGAGGGTTGCTCGATCGCCAAGGAATTCAAGGAAATCTACGGTTGCGAATACATCTTCGACGAAAACGGCGAGGCCGTGTGGCCGAAATTCGCGATCAACTACACCCAGAAGACGCAGTACTTCTTCCGCATCAGCAAAGGGGTCGAGAACCAAAACGACGACGATTCGGTGAACGAGAAAACCCCGGTCCGCCGCATCCCCTACAGCAACATGGTCTACATCGGGGACGGGCTCACCGACGTTCCTTCCATGATCATCGTCAAGAGCAACGGGGGCAAATCCATCGCGGTCTATCCTCGCGGCAAGGAAGAAAAAGCCGGCACGTTGCAGGCGGATGGCCGCATCAATTACGCCTGCGTCGCGGATTATTCCAAGGATTCGAGCCTCGAGAAGATCATGAAGCTCATCCTGCAGGGCATCGAGATCAACGAATCCCTGAAAGTGCACGAGAACAACGGCTGATATGGAAATCCGTCATGTGGCCCTGGTCCTCTTTGGGGGATCCGGAGAACGTTTTGGGGGAAACGAGCCCAAGCAATTCGTCCCTCTTGGGGATCGCCCGATGATCGCGGTGACCCTCGAGGGCCTTTCCGCGTGCCCCGACATCGAAGAAATCTACGTGGTGACGAAGGACGGCACCGTCAAGAAAACCCTGGATCTCGTCTCCCGTTACCGCATCCCGAAAGTCAAGGCCATCATCCCCGGAGGCAAGACCCGGGAACGCAGCGTCTACGAAGGCATCCTTTATCTGCGCGACATCGCCTTGCCGGGGAACGCCCTCGTCCTCGTTCACGACGGGGACCGTCCCCTCATCGACCCGCGCGTCGTGAAAGCCAATTTCGACGCGGCTTACAAAACCGGGGCCGCGGTCACGGCGATCCCCTCGACCGACTCCGTGATCGAGAGCTCTTTCGGGGACAAAGCGGATCGTTATCTGCCCCGGAAAGAGATCTATCTCGCCCAGACGCCCCAGACGTTCCAGTTCTCCATCCTCTCCTCGTCCTTCGAGCACGCGGCCAAAAGAAATCGAATCGACGATTTCACGGACGACGCAAGTTTGGTAAAATCTCGCGGGCACGAAATCGCAATCGTGCCGGGAAGCCGGGAAAACGTGAAGATCACGACCCGGTTTGACCTTGCGAGCTATTTCGAGGGAAGGAGGAACCTATGAGTCCGTTGCCAAGCGTCGGCGAGATCCACACCGGAACGGTCGTCCGCGTCTGCCAGACTTATGCGATTCTCCTTTTCGACGAGGGCTGGACGGGATTGCTCCACATCAGCGAGATCTCTTACAAATTCATCCGCCATTTCACGAGCTTCGTGAAGGTGGGGAGCATCTATTCCGTGAAAGTCATCGACGTCGATGAGGCGAAAGGAACCGTGCGCGTCTCGCTGAAACGCATGGAATCTTCCGATCGCCGCCACGTGTTCGCCCACGAGGCCGTATCCTCTCCCGAGGTCTCCTTCGAGGCCTTGGAAAAGGCTCTCCCCGCTTGGATCGAGGAGGCCAGCCAAACGAAAGGAAACGATTTTCATGATCAAAGTCTCTGATGCGCATGTCTTGCGCGATGTGTCCTATGCTTCCTACGCCAAGGAAGTCGCCCAAATCAACGAGGGCATCCGCGTCCGCAGCCTCGAGGGTTCCGACTACCTCGGCTGGGCGGATTATCCCAACACCTACGACAAAGAGGAATTCGCCCGCATCCAGAAAGCGGCGGCCTATATCCGCGAGAACTTCGAGGTTCTCGTCGTCTGCGGCATCGGGGGTTCCTACCTCGGCGCCCGCGCGGCCATCGAGGGGATCCAAGGCCTTTACCGCAAGGACGGCCTCGAAATCATCTTCATGGGGCAAACCTTC
>JAEDJP010000159.1 GCA_016296285.1 Bacilli bacterium | reverse complement strand
GAATCATGGCGGTTCGGGTTCGAATTTGTAAGAACGCGGATTTAAATACGCTTACTTCGCTTTGATGAAAAAAACGGGACCCATTGCTTGGATCCCGTTGCGTTCGATGGTGCCGGTTGCCGGACTCGAACCGGCATGAGGGGTTGCCTCGAGGGATTTTAAGTCCCTTGCGTCTACCATTTCGCCAAACCGGCGGGAAAGAAAATCCCGAAGCGATTTCCGCTTCGGGATGAAGTTGTGTGCTTGCCCTCGGCGGAAGGGTGAGGAAGTAAGGTGTGGTCCCCCGCGTGAGGCTCGAACTCACGACCCCTTGATTAAAAGTCAAGTGCTCTACCACTGAGCTAGCGGAGGACTGGCTGGGGTGACTGGGATCGGACCAGTGCATGCGAGAGTCAAAGTCTCGTGCCTTACCTCTTGGCTACACCCCAAGAAGGTGGTGGGCGAAGATGGATTTGAACCACCGAACCCGAAGGAGCTGATTTACAGTCAGCCGCGTTTGGCCACTTCGCTATTCGCCCACGTCGTTGTCGCGCCTCGAACCCAGAAGGTGGTGGATGCTGCAGGTTTCGAACCTGCGACCCCCGCCTTGTAAGGGCGATGCTCTCCCGCTGAGCTAAGCATCCGCGGGTCGCTCGAAAGCGCTTTGAAAATATACCATTGCCCCCACGAGAGGTCAAGAAGGGAAAATGCGTTTCTTCGCGAAAGAAAAAAGGCCCGTAAGGCCTTTGGTCAAAGAACGAGGGACGGGGCGCTGTAGACGCGGGCGGCGAGCTCGGAATTGAGGAGGTAGAGCCCGCGCGGGTCGGAGCCGTAGAGCTCCATCTTCGTGATGAGGTCCTGCGCGTTTTTCTCTTCTTCGCCTTGCTCTTTGACGAACCAGTCGAGGAACTGGATCGTGCGGAAGTCATCGACGTTTTTCGCGGCCGCGTAGATCGCGTGGATGAGGGAGGTCACGTAACGCTCATGCTCGAGACCGACGTGCAAGGGATCCATGATCTCGACAAGGGTCTTGTCGGGTTTGGCGATGGCTTCGAGAGTCACTTTCTCGCCGTTGTTCTGGAGATAACGGTACATGAGCATCGCGTGGTCGCTTTCTTCCCTGGCTTGGATCTCGTACCAATTCGCGAAGCCGTTGAGGCCTTTCGCCTCGAAGAAATTCGCGATGTCGAGATAGAGGTAGGCGCTGTAGAACTCCTTGTTGATTTGCTCGTTGAGGAGGGTCGAAACGGTTTTGTCCATGATGGGTCATTCCTTTCTTTCTTGATTCATGATAGGGCCCGAAAGCCTCGATTTCAAACAAAACGCCCCCGAGGGGAGGCGTTCATTCGTTATTTCTCGTAACCGGGCTTGCCAAGGAGACGGAACATGTTCTTCTTGTAGATCTCGACCCCCGGCTGGTTGAAGGGGTTGACCTTGTTCAGGTAGCAAGAGAGGGCGCAGGCGCGGCAGAAGAACATCATGAGTTCGCCCATCGCGAAGGCATCCATCTTGTCGATGCTCACGAGGATGTTCGGGACGTTGCCCCCAGCATGGGCCTCGACGGTTCCGTCATGGGCTTTCTTGGCCACGAAGTCGAGCCCTTTGCCCTCGAGGTAGTTGAGGCCATCGAGGTTGTCTTCGTCGTGGGGGATGATGACGTCGCGCTCGGGCGTCTCGACGCTCAAGACGGTCTCGAAGAGGACGGGGCTTCCTTCCTGGATGAATTGCCCGAGGGAGTGGAGGTCGGTCGTGAAGGTCGCCGAATCGGGGAGAAGGCCCGTGTGATCCTTGCCTTCGCTCTCGCCGAAGAGCTGCTTCCACCATTCGCCGAGCTGGACGAAACGGGGCTCGTGGGTGACGAACATCTCGACCGGGTAGCCGGCTTTGTAGAGCTCGTGGCGGAGGATGCCGTATTTATAGGCGTCGTTGATCTCGTCGCTATCATAGGCGAGCATCGCGTTGCGCGCCCCGTCCATGAAGGCGGAGATGTCGATGCCGGCGGCCGCCATCGGGAGGAGGCCGACCGCGGTGAAGACGCTATAGCGTCCGCCGATGTCGCTCGGGAGGACGAAGCGTTCGTAGCCGTATTTCTTGCAAAGCTCGAGAAGGGCGCCTTTGCTCGCGTCGGTGGTCGCGAAAATCGCCTTGCTCATGTTCTCTTCGCCGACTTGGCTCTTGAGAAGTTCGCTTAAGAGGCGGAAGGCGACCGCGGTCTCGGTCGTGGTGCCGGATTTCGAGATGACGTTGATCGCGAATTTCTTGCCTTTGAGGTAATCGAGGACCT
>JAEDJP010000158.1 GCA_016296285.1 Bacilli bacterium | reverse complement strand
TAACCACACCGAATTAGCACTCAACACTTGCGAGTGCTAATTTTTGTGCTAGACTATCGTTGCCTTGGAAAAAACAAGGCTTTTATCCAGGAGGTACTCATCATGGAATTCACGCAAATGGGACCAGAAGACTACAGCAAGGACCCGAACGTCCTCGATAAATTCGGCCGCAATATGAACGAGCTCGTCCGCTCGGGCAAGCTCGACCCCGTCATCGGGAGGGATGAGGAGATCCGCAAGGTGATCCAGGTCCTCGCCCGCAAAAGCAAAAACAACGTCGTCCTCCTCGGGGAACCGGGCGTCGGCAAGACCGCCATCCTCGAAGGGCTCGCGGAACGCATCGTCAAAGACGACGTGCCGACCTCGCTCAAAGGCAAGGAGATCTACGAGCTCGACATGGGCGCCCTCGTCGCCGGGGCCAAGTACCGCGGCGAATTCGAGGAACGCTTGAAGGCCGTCCTCAACAAAATCAAGGAATCCAACGGCAAGATCATTCTGTTCATCGACGAAATCCACCTCATCGTCGGGGCGGGCAACGCCGAGGGTTCTTTGGACGCCTCGAACATGCTCAAGCCGCTTCTTGCCCGCGGCGACATCGAGTGCATCGGCGCCACGACCCTCAACGAATACCGCAAATACATCGAGAAGGACCGCGCTCTCGAGCGACGTTTCCAGCCGGTCATGGTCGGGGAACCGAGCGTCGCCGACACCATCTCGATCCTGCGCGGCCTCAAGGAACGCTTCGAGTCGTTCCATGGCGTCTCCATCACGGACGGGGCCCTCGTTTCCGCCGCGACGCTTTCGAACCGCTACATCACGAACCGCTTCCTGCCGGACAAGGCCATCGACTTGCTTGACGAGGCCTGCGCTTCCATCAAGGTCGAGATCGAGAGCATGCCGACGGAACTCGACGAATCCAACCGCAAGATCCGCCAGTTAGAAATCGAGAAAGTCGCCCTCGAGAAAGAGACCGACGAAAGCTCGAAGAAGCGCCTGGCCGCCCTCAAGGAGGAGTTGCAGAAAGAGCAAGCCTCGTTCGACGCCATGAAGGCGAGATGGGACGAGGAGAAGAAAGGGGTCGCCGAGGCCAAATCCATCAAGGAACGCCTCGAACGGGCTCGTTTCGACTTGCAGAACAAGTTCCAGGAAGGGGATTACCAAGCCGCTTCCAAGCTCCAATACCAGGACATCCCGGCCCTCGAGCAACGGTTGAAGGATTTAACGGAAGCCAACGCCAATGCCGACCGCCTCGTCAACGAGGTCGTGGACGAGGAAGAGATCGCCAAGATCGTCGCCCGCATGACCGGCATCCCCGTCTCCCGCATCGAGAAAGGGGACAAGGAGAAAGTCCTTGAGCTCGAGAGCACCTTGCGCAAGAGGGTCATCGGCCAAGACGAGGCCATTCGTCTCGTGAGCAACGCGATTTTGCGTCAGCGCGCCGGCATCAAGAACCCGAATCGCCCGATCGGATCGTTCCTGTTCCTTGGGCCGACTGGCGTAGG
This sequence comes from Bacilli bacterium, assembly GCA_016296285.1. Lineage (GTDB taxonomy): Bacteria > Bacillota_I > Bacilli_A > RFN20 > CAG-826 > Alloenteromonas. The sequence continues at coordinate 772 of JAEDJP010000158.1, read as the reverse complement.
CAAGACCGAGGTCTCCAAGGCCCTCGCGGAAGCCTTGTTCGACAACGAATCGAACATCATCCGCATCGACATGTCGGAGTACATGGAGAAATATAGCGTCTCCCGCCTCATCGGCGCGGCCCCTGGCTACGTCGGGTACGAGGAAGGCGGCCAACTGACCGAGAAAGTCCGCCGCAACCCGTATTCCATCGTCCTCTTCGACGAGATCGAGAAGGCGGATCCCGAGGTCTTCAACTTGCTGCTCCAAGTCCTCGACGAAGGGCGCCTCACGGATAGTCAAGGCCATGTCGTCGATTTCCGCAACACGGTCATCATCCTCACGAGCAACCTCGGCTCGCAGATGCTGCTTGATGGAAACAAGGCAGGCGTGGATGCGTTATTGCACCAAACCTTCAAGCCGGAATTCCTGAACCGCATCGACGAGATCGTCTATTTCAACCCCTTGTCAAAGGACGTGCAGAAGGAGATCGTCAAGAAGATGCTCCGCGAGCTTTCCGCGCGCCTCGAGGAACGCTACTACAGCGTCACTTTCGCCCCCGAGGTCATCGACGATATCCTCGAGGAATCCTACAGCCCCGAATTCGGCGCTCGCCCGATCAAGCGCTTCATTCAGGACAAGATCGAGACCTTCCTCGCGGAGAAAATCATCCGCGGGGAGATCTCCACGAAGGCGAAATACGTCCTCGAAGTCGGCCGCGGCGGCGCCTTGAGTCTCAAGGTGGCCTAAGCCTTCTTGCCTACGAAAAATAGGATAAGTCTTGTCAACGGTTTT
>JAEDJP010000032.1 GCA_016296285.1 Bacilli bacterium | reverse complement strand
CGAGAAGGCACTTTGTTTTGCTGACGATTTCTCTTTTTCGTATTTATTTTTTTGAATGTAAGCGCATTCATGGCATTTGGGGCGATTTCCATGCCGTTCTGGAAGGCAAAGTCCCTGCCAATTCACGTTGATTGACGTTTTCCCTTCTTTCTTTCGGCGTTTGGCCTCTGCTTTGCCCTGAAAAAACCGGTATTTCGGCAGCTCTCGTTTGCATTGACGATAGTTTCTCATTCTTTCGCTTGTAATTTTTTCGCGCACGTGTATTGTGGTGAAATGAATTCGAGGACGCTACCATGAAACATCCATTGACCTTAACGACATGCGCTCTTGCCTTGCTTCTCGCCTCTTGCGGCGGTGGCGAGCCAAGCAGCACCGACTCCGAGGTTCCGCCCACTCCGTCCGCGGAATCTTCTTCGATGACGACTCCCGAGCCTTCTTCCCCCGACGAGGAAACTTCTTCCCCGGTTGAGGATGAAAGCTCTGACTCGAGCGAAACGACTTCGGATCCCGAACCGTCGGTCGAGACCACTTCCGAGCCCTCGAGCGAATCCACGCCCGAGGAAAGCTCCTCGAGCAGCGAAGACTCCTCGAGCGAAGAATCCTCTTCCGTCGAGGAAGCCTATGGCATCAAGCTCGTGACCTCCGGCAGCGGGTTCTCGGTCCATTTCCTCGACGATACCCTCGATCTGAACGACGTCGAGCCCGAGACCGAGATTTCCTTCACCCTCGCGCCCCTTGCGGAGTATTACGTCCTAAGCGGCGTCAGGGCCTCGATCGATCGCGGTCCCTTGACCCTCACCGAGACGGACGGCGTCTACTCGTTCCTCATGCCCTATTACGACGTCACGATCACCGTCACGGGCAACCGCCTCTACGCGGTCGAGACCGTGCCGAACCACGCGACCGTTTCCTTTCTGAACGAGGTCAAGCCCTACTACGCATCCGGGGAGAGAATCCGCTTCACCGCGACTCCCGAGGAAGGATACGTCCTCGACGAGGTCCGTTATGCCTTCGACGGGTACGAGGGCAAACTCAATGCCGGGAGCGAGGGCATCTACGAATTCTCGATGCCTTCTTCCACGGCGACGATCACCTGCCGCACGAGCGAGGTCATCGACGCGACTTCCGACCCCTGGGCCGGCAAGCCCGCGACCTATTCCGGGCAGGTGCGCAATGACACCGACTACAAATCGACGTTCACGATTTCCTTCAAGGGCAACGGGACCTTCGATTTCCGGGTCGACATCCAGGAATATTACGATGACTGGGGCGATTATTGGGAAGCCCCCATTCCCCCGATCAAGAGGGAATGGACGAACACGAATGGCTGGGTGACCGATTCGAGCGTCACTTACGCCTACCTCGCGGACGAGAATTGCTTCACGTGCGAGGTGAATTGCCACCAAACGAAAAAAGACACCCTCAAATTCTCCGTCAGCGAATCCCTTACCGACGGGATTCCCTCTTCCATCACCCTTCTCAAGGACATCGGCAGCGACGCCTATGTGCGTTGCAAGGGCAAGGTGCTCACCCTGCGTTAACGAAAGGAACCATCCATGAAAAAGAACCCGATTCTCTGCTTCGCCGCGACGGCGCTTCTCGGCTTTAGCCTCGTTTCCTGCGGGGAGAGCCCCGAGACGAGCGCCTCCTCGAGTCCGGAAGAGACTTCCACGAGCGAATCCATCGTCAAGAAATACCTCGTCACCTTCGACGTCAACGGGGGCAAGCTCCCGACCGGGATCTCCGAGATCCCCGCGCAGGAAGTCGAGGAAGGCCACTGGGCGACCAAGCCCCTCGTCGAGCCCTACAAGGACCACGCGACCTTCGACGGGTGGTATACCCGCGATGGCTTCGCGTTCAACTTCATGACCCAGATCTACGGGAACGTCGACCTCGTCGCCCATTACACGGTGCAGGAAGACATGAAAGTCACCTTGACCTTCGATCCCGCGAACGGGCAAACCCCCTACACGGTCGACACCTTCATCGGCGACGTCATCGAGACCGCCGTGCCCAAGAAGGACGGCTACGTCTTCAAGGGCTGGTATTATGGCGAAGGCAACCGCTTCACGGGCTACGTGAGCAAGGAAGTGGCCGCGGCCAAGACCTTGACTGCCGAATACGGCAAGCAGGACTTCAACTACTATTACGAGATCAACGATGACGAATCCGTCACGATCACGGGCATCCGCGACGTGGAATCCATCGTCGTGACCTTCCCCTCCTCCATCGACGGGCGTCCCGTCACGCGCATCGGCAAGACGGCCCTCCAAAGCCGCATCTACGTCGAGGAAGTGACGATTCCCGCCTCCGTGCGCGAGATCGAGCCGGGCTTCTCAAGCGGGGCCCGCCGCATCGCGGCCTATTACGTCGAGGCGGGCAACCCGAGCTACGTCGCCGTCGACGGCGTCCTTTATAGCAAAGACAAAACCGTCCTCGTCCGCGTGCCGGCGAAAGGATACGCCGGGGCGACCTTCAACGTCCCCTCGACCGTCCGCCGCATCGAATACGGGGCCTTCATCGACCAGAAGGACGAAGGCATGACCGACATCGCCTTCAACGAGGGCTTAGAAGAAATCGGCGAGCGCGCCTTCTATTCCTGGACAGGCTGGAGCACCCTCCGCCTCCCCTCGACCCTCAAGAAGATCGGGGATTACGCCTTCTGCGCCTTCGACACCGCGAGCAAGGTCCAGATCCAATGGAACGAGGGTCTCGAGGAGATCGGCGAGGCCGCCTTCTTCGGCCAATACGTCCATGACATCCTCGTCTTGCCCAAGGGCCTCAAGGTCCTTCGCACCCACGCCTTTGCGACGACCGACGGCAAGAACGCGATCACGAACGTCGTCTTGCCCGCGTCCCTCGAGCTCTTCGAGGGCGGGGTCTTCTCCAACGACTATGGCATCGCTTCCATCCGCATCGACGGGGTGAGCGCCCATTACGAGGTCGACGACAACATCCTCTACACGAAGGACGGCAAGACCGTCGTTTACGTCCCAAGCGACCACAAGGGCACCATCGCCATCAAGGAAGGGGCCGAGGAAATCGGCGCCTACGCGATGGGCGAGATCCGTTATTTCGACGCGATTTCCTTCCCCTCGACCCTCAAAGTCATCGGGGAGAACGCCTTCTTCTACAACCACATGCTCACCTCCATCGAGATCCCGGATTCCGTCGTCGAGATCGGGGAAAGCGCGTTCGATTCCTGCGACCGCCTCTCCTCCGTCAAGATCGGCAGCGGGGTCACCTCCATCGGGCGTTACGCGTTCGCGGACATCGCGGCGAGTTCCATCGAGATCCCCGGCAACGTCAAGACCATCGGGGAGAACGCCTTCTTCGGGACGAGGTTCAAGACCATCACCTTCGCCGAAGGCCTCGAGGAAATCGGCGACGGGGCCTTCTATTTCCTCACCTCGAGCTACGATGACGATTACGGGGGAACGTATGCCTCTTCCCTTTCCTCCCTCTCCTTCCCCTCGAGCCTCAAGAAGATCGGGGCCAGGGCGTTCGCGAACCACGATTCCCTTTCCTCCATCCGCTTCGGCGCGGGACTCGAGGAAATCGGGGCCGAGGCCTTCGCGGGCGCCAAGCCGACGTCCTTGAGCGTCGAAAGCGGCGGCAAGCTCGCGGTCAAGGACCTCTCCCTCTATTCGAGCGACTTCGCGACCCTCTTCTACGTCTCCCCCGCGAAAACCGGGGACTTCGCGATGGACGATCGCGTCACCAAGGTCGCCCCTTACGCCGCGATCCGCATCCCTTTCACGGGCATTTCCTTCTCCTCCTCCCTCGTCGAGATCGGGGAAGGGGCGTTCATGAATTGCTTCGATAGCGCCTCCGACATCACCCTTTCCTTCCCCGCGACCCTCGCCTCGATCGGCGAAGGGGCCTTCTACATGACCAAGACCGACGCGGTCGACTTCTCGGGCGCGACGAGCCTCAAGACCATCGGCGACAGCGCCTTCGAGATGAGCTACGGCACGGGCAACCTCGCCTTCCCGGGCTCGCTTGCCTCGATCGGCAAGGACGCCTTCTACGCGGCGGAAGTCACGGGCGTTTCCTTCGCGGAAGGGCTCCTCTCCATCGGGGAACGCGCCTTCTTCGGCAACAAGAACCTCGGGGGCGAGGTCATCCTCCCGAAATCCCTCGTAAGCCTCGGTGACGCCGTCTTCGGCAGCTGGGGCACCAACACCGCGATGGGCAACGAGATCTCGTCCTTGTCCGTGGCCCCCGGCAGCGCGCATTTCGCAAGCGAGAACAACGTCGTCTACGACGCGAGCAAGGAGACCGCCTACGCGATCGCCGGCCTCGCAAGCGGCAAGATTGCCTTGCCCTCGACCCTCATATCGATTCGCCCGTTCGCCCTCGCGGACGCGACCAAGGTCACGGGCTTCACCTTGCCCGAAGGCCTCGAGACCATCGGGGATTATGCCTTCTCTAACGACGTCTCCATCCTCAAGATGGACATCCCTTCCTCCGTCACTTACCTCGGGGACCGCGTGTTCTCTTCCTGGGGCGTCGCCCAGAAAGTCGTCCTCCCCTGGAGCCTTGATTACTGCAATTCCCATTTCATGAGCGGCTGGAAAGATAGTAGCCGCGCGGAGTTCGTCTATGGCGAATAACGTCCTTTCCAAGGGGCTTTTCTTCCTTTCCTTGCCCCTCCTCCTCGCTTCTTGCGGGAACCCCGGAACGGGGGAAAACGAGAACAAGACCACCTTCTACCAAAACCTCGACGCGGGGGACGAGACCGTCCTTTACGTCGTGGACCAAGTCGAGGGCAAGGTCGAGAACCCGGGCACGCCCCTCGTGAACCGGTTCGTGTTCGACGGCTGGTACGAGGACCGCGAGGGCGGGGAACGGTTCGATTTCTCTTCCGCCGCCCCTGCCTCCCTTTACGCCCATTGGGTCGTCTATAGCGATTTAACCGACGCCGAGAAACTCTCGCGCTACATCGCCCGCATCCAGGACATGTGCCCCCTCGTGAGCGAGACCCGGGCCCACGTCGAGAGCGTCATCGCCTACAGCACCGCGGAGAGTCCCTTCTACACGGTCGACAACTTCGTGGCCAAGCGTTACGAGGGGGTGACCGAGATCCGGCACTACTACCCGAAGGTTTGCTATAGCGAGGCGGACCTCTCGAGCGAGGAGATCGCGGCGGGGAAATCCTTCGAGGAGGTGAACGCGGCGAACCTCACCTTGCTCGAGCAGGATTATTACGAGGATGGCAAGTTCTACGCCTTCTACGACTATAACGAGCTCCACCCGAACGCCTCGAGCGCCCAAGAGGACGGGAAAGACGTCATCGCGTGCTCCGAAGCCATCGGGGAATCCTACCTTTCCATCGATTTCTCGAGCTATTTCATGGGTTGGGCGAGCCAGCTTGCCTATCTTCTCAAGAACAACAAGGCGATGAGCCCGAACAACGCGATCACCGAGGATTTCGGGAACAACTCCTACTGGATCAAGGAGATGAACGTCTCGACCCTCGACGACACGAAGTCATCCGGCGCGTTCGCCTTCGCCTACACCTATAGCCAGAACACCGAGCAAGGCATGACGTGGACGACCCTCTACCAAAGCACCGCGGAATTCGCGATCGTCGACGGGAAGATCCGTCATTGCCAGGTCTCCAAGATCATGAACCAGTATCTCGACGGGTCCGCGCTCATGTCCCTCCAAAGCGTGTCCCTTTTCGATTTCGATTCCGTGGAAGCCCTCGCCCCGTTTGAGGGGGAACGCTTCTCCCCGGGCGACACCCGCTTCCCGACCTACGAGGAATGATCCTTTATGAACCGTAAAAGACTTTTGCTGCCCTTATGCCTTCTTGGTCTTCTTTGCTCCTGCGGGGAAGGGCCGAAGGCTTCTTCTTCAAGCGAAGAGAAAGACCCCGTCGCGGATTCCTCTTCGCGCGGGGAAGGTTCTTCGATCGACTTCCCCGCCTCGGAGGACGAATCCTCATCTGCCGAGCCCCGTCCCGCCTCCCTTTCCTTCGAGGAAACCGCGGACATCCTCCTTTCCTGCGTCGATGCCGAGGGTTTTGTCAGCGCCGAGACGCGGAAGGAGACGACCTCGCGCGACGCGTTTTCTAAACGCGACGAGGCGAGCCTTTCCCTTTACAAGGACTCCTCGAGCTTTGCCCGGGGGAGCATCTCGACCTCCGAGGAGGGCCAAATCAAGACCTATGCCCGGAAGGTCGACTTCGGGTACGAGAAGATCCGGGGGACGGATACCAACGTCTACGATTTGAAGCGCCGTTACGAAGCCAAGATCTTCGACGGGGACGATTCGCGGGACGACGTCGCCTACAAGATGTACGTCTTCGCGAGTGAGAAAGAGGCCGTGGGCTTTGCCGAGGGTTCCTACCTCCTCGAGAAAGACGCCGCCCTCCATAGCTCCTTCCGCCTTGTCGAGGAAACGATCGATTTCCTCTTTCTCCTTGCCTCTTCCCCCTATCTTTCCCAGATGGGGATCGCGGGCTACGCGGTCGCCTACGATGGGGATATCGCTTCCTTCTCCCTCAAGGGTTCCTATTCCTTGACCGAGGAGCACATCAAGAGCACCTATTCCTACGAGCATTCCTTCCGCGTCGACCTCTCCTTGAAACGCCTCCTCTCCTTCGCTTCCCTCGTGGAACAAGGGGACGTGAGCGTCGATGACGTGAGCGACAGCACCTTGGCGACGTCCAAAATCGAGGGCAGCCTCGTTTACGGCGAGAAGCTCGAGGCGCCGGAAGGCCTCATCCAGGCGAAGGACTATTTCCTCGAATCCATCTCCGGGGTCGCCTTGCTCGACGCGAGCCGCAAGGAGATCGAGGACCCCAAAGGAATCGCCCTTGGGTCGACCACCTACCTCTTCGCGAAGCCCAAGGCCTACGAGCCCTCTTCCGCGCGCGACGTCTCCGAGTATTCCCTCACCCCGGTTTCCTCGACCTCTTCCGCGGTCGTGGCCCTCGAGGAAACTTCTTCCGGCAACTACTTCATGGTCGTCGGGGCGGGGGAAGCCACCCTCCGCTTCGCCTATTACGGCAAGAGCGCGCTTGGCGTCTTCGAAGTGTGCTACCTCGACATCCTCGTCCGCGTTTACGAGGCCGAGATCGAGAAAATCTCCTTCTCAAGCGTTTTGACCCCCGAGGCGACGGATCGCACCTTGCTCGTCGGGAGGACCTATAAGCAAACCTGCTACGTCTCCCCAAGCTATGCCCGGGGGAGCCTTCTTGCGACCTCAAGCGACGAATCCGTCCTTTCCGTCCGCGTCGAAAACGGCACCCTCGTCTTGACCCCCAAGGCCAAGGGGACCGCGGTCATCCGCGTCGAGGTCAGCGGCAAACCCGAGGTGTTCTCCGAGGAATCCTTCGACGTCATCGACCCGATCTCGACGGAATCCTTGCCCGCGCTTCTGCAGGAAAAGCCGTGGTCCATCGACGAATCCGTCTACAACTGGAAAGCCGATTTCACTTTCCTCGCGGGCGGCAAGGGCAAGATCCATTTCGTGGACAACGTGGGGCCCGTCGAAGGTACCTTCACCTATTCGATCACCTTGAAAGGCAACGTCTCCATCAAGGGCATCGCGATGGAGGATTCTTCCCTCGATGCGCCTCTAACGAACCGCTTCAGCCAAAACGCCGGGGTCGTCACGATGACGAAGACGAGCTACAAGATCTCGTTCTATTCGGACACCCAGTACCGGAACTACGTCCTCTCCCGCGATATCTAAGGCGCGATTTGACGTTAGGAAAAGGCGACATTCGACATTCCGTCGCCTTTTTTCGTTTCGCCTATGAATGGGTTAACTCGATTAGGGATGGCGATAGCGCGCCACGAATTCGGCGGAAAGGCGCAAGGCGTCATCCTTGTTGAACGGTTTGGCGATGTGGGCGTTCATGCCGGCCTGCATCGACATCTCGCGGTCCTCTTGGTACGCGTTGGCGCTCATGGCGAGGATCGGGACGCGCTTGGCGTCGTCGCGGGGGAGGGCCCGGATGCGCCTCGCGGCCTCGAGTCCGTTGAGATTCGGCATCATGATGTCCATGAGGACGAGCCCGTAATGGCCGTCGCGAGATTCGGCGAACATTCCGTAGCCTTCCAAGCCGTCCTTGGCTCTCGTGGGTCGCGCGCCCGCCCCTTCAAGGAGGAAGCAAAGGATCTCGGCGTTCAAGTCGTTGTCCTCGACGACGAGCACCTCTTCCCCTTCCAAGGCGGCGACGGAAGCGACGGGGGCTTGCTTCTTCTCTTCGTGGGAAAGCAAGGGGAAATCGAGGACGATGCGGAAGAGGGTGCCTTTGCCGAGGGCGCTTTCGACGTCGAGGGTGCCTCCGAGCAAGTCGACGACTTTCTTAACGATGGATAACCCAAGGCCGACGCCGTGGTCGCTCACGGATTCCCCGGCCTGCGAGAAGGGCTCGAACATCCTCTTCTGGAAAGCCTCGTCCATCCCAAGGCCATCGTCCCGGACGAGGAAGAGGATCTTCGCGGAAGCCTTCCTCTTCTCGAGGATGAGGGCGCTTGCCTCGGCCTTTCCCCCGGGGCGATTGTATTTGATCGCGTTGGAAAGGAGGTTGATGAAGACGCGCCGGAGCAAGGTCTCGTCCGCGTAAAGGTCTTCCGATAAGGGCAAGACGAACGAGCTTAGGTCGAGGATCACGCCTTTTTCGGCGGCGATGGGCGAGAGGATTTCCTGCAGGGAGGACGAGAAATCGTTGAAGGAAAGGCGCTCGGGGTTGACGCGGAGGGCGTCACGCTCAAGCTTCGACATGTCGAGGATGTCGTTGAGGAGGGAAAGCAGGTACGAGGAGGCCCGGCGCATCTTGTCGCGGCACGAGGCGAGGAAGGCCGCGTCGTCCTTCCGGGCGTCGCTTAGGTCGAGCATCCCGATGATGCCGTTGAGCGGGGTGCGGAGGTCGTGGGACATGCGGGCGAGGAACGTCGATTTGGCCTCGCTTGCCTCGCTTGCCCTCACAAGGGCGCTTTCGAGCTCTTCCTTGAGGGCCATCTCCTGGCGATAGACGCGGTCGATGTTGCGGTGGGAGCCATGGAAGACGACGCCGTCTTTCCTCGCGTCGTCGCGCCAGCCGGTGCAGCGGACGTAGATGTTGCCGAGCTCGTCGTGGTTATAGCGGTACGTGCATTCCCCGCGCCCCTCTAAGAGGAGCTCGCGGTCATAGGCGGCGAAGCGCTCGAGATCGCGGGGGTCGATGCGCTTCTGGAATTCCTCCATGACCTTCTCGGGGGTATAGGAATCGGGGAAGCCGAGGATGTCGAGGCACGTCTTGTCCGCGACGAAGCGCTGCGGCTTGCCCGGGATCTTCTCGACGGTCCAAAGGCCCGTGTCGATCGACTTGAGGTTGCGGGTCGTCTCTTCCTTGTAGGAGGCGAGCTCCGTCATCGCTTCCTCGGTCTTGCGGGCGGCGTCCTTTTCCCTCGCGATCGCCTCGTCGATGCAACGGAAGGCCAAGACGAGGGTGTCTTCGTCTTCGGCGCACGGGAGGATCGTGGCTTCCATCGCGGATTGGCCGAGGATGTCGTTCTCCTTCAAGAAATAGCGAAACGCCGCGGGGCGGGATCTTTCCTTGATGCTCCTTAGATTATCCCGCGAGAAAAAGGCCAGGGCGTCGGCAAGGGCTTCCCTCTTGGCGAAAGCGGAGAAATACCCTTCGACGAACGGGGCGACTTTCCCGCCCGTCAGGGGCAGGACCTTCTCGATGCGGGGGTTCGATTGGACCGTGACCATCGAGAAGTCGCGGAGGGACACCTTGTGAATCGAGCAATAATCAAGCGAGAGGGCGCGGGTGACGCAGTCGGAGGAAAACGAGGATTCCTCGAGGTCGCGGAGGAGGAAATAGAGGGTGTCGCCCTCGGGATGGAAATCCGCGACGTGCAGATGCCCGCTTGAGCGGCGGCGGAGGCACAAGGAACGGTGGCCTTCGAGCTTCTTGATCCCTTCCAAATCCGGGATGGTCCCCTCGAGAGCCTCGAACCCGCGGGAGAAGCGGGAGAGGAAATCGCCGAGGTCCACGGGCTTCCCAAGGCACGTGCACGCCCCGTTTTGCCCGAAGAACGGGGAAAGGAAGGAAGCGGTGCTCCGCGAGGCCTTGAAGCCGAGGACGGCGCGGGAAGCGATGGACTCGAAGAAGGGATCAAAGGAGTCCATGGGTCACTCCAGGAAGGATATCGCCTCTTTCACGCGGGCGAATTCGCTTTTGAGCGCCTCGTAAGCCCCTTCATAGCCTTGAAGCACCCGGGGGCGCAGGATCTCGGTGAGGGCGCTTGATTTTTCCGAGAGCGGCCCGAGATGGAGGTTGAGCGCGACCCCCTTGAGGGTATGGACGGCGCGGAAGGCCGTCTCGGGGTCGTTGGCCTCGATGCCTCGGGCGAGCTCGCCCATCGATTTGTCGCTGACGAGCAACCTCAGGAGGCGCGCGATGAGGGCGTCGCTGCGGAGGGCTTCGTAGATCGCGGGGTAATCCCCTCCGAGGAGGGCGTAGACTTGCTGGACGTTCATGCGGTTTCTCCTTCGCGATCGATGCGATATGTCCCCTTCTCTTTCTTGGCTTGGTAAAGGGCCTTGTCCGCCTTGCGGAGCAAGCCCTCGATGGACCCGGTCCCCCGGACCCCGCCGCAGCTCGCGGCGATGGAAATGCCCTCGACGGATTCCGCGTGGATCGCGGAGAGGATGCTTTCGAGCTTCTTCTCGAAGATCTCCTCGTCCATGTCGGGGAAGACGACGATGAATTCGTCCCCGCCGAAGCGGATGACCTCGTCGTCGAGGCGGACGCAGGAGCGGATGGCGGCGACGGCCTTCTTGAGGGCGACGTCCCCGGCCTCGTGGCCCACGGTGTCGTTGATCGCTTTGAAATTGTCCATGTCGAACAAGGCGACGCAATAGGTGCCGACCCGGTCCTTGACCTTGTCGTCGTAATAGCGCCTCGTTCGGCAATCAAGGCGCGGATCGCGGTAGAGCTTGCGCGAGAAGCTCGCGACCGCGTAAAGCAGGTTGTCGTCTTTCTCAAACGAGGCGAGCGCGTTCTCGTCGATGCGGGAGAGCAACTCGAGGACGTAATGGCCGCCTTCGATGACGATCTTGCGGCTGATGACGAAATAGAGGTTGCCCCCATGGACGCGGAAATGGGTGGATTTGCCTTTCTTGCGGTCGGTTTGGGAAAGGGAATTGCATTCGAGGTTCTGCCCTTTGTCCCAATAGCTTTCGTCGCTCTCCCCTTGGCGGAGGGTGAGGTCGTCCCCGATGATCGTCTCGGTCCCGAATTCCTCGCTTACGAGGCGGACGAGGTCGAAATTGCCGCGCTCGGTCTCGAGGATGATCTTGGCCTCGGCGAGCGAGAAATCGTGGCCGCTTACGAGGAAGTCGGCTTGCCCGACGTTTTTAAACGGGGCCTCGATGCCGTCGCGGACTTCCTGGTCCTTGGTCGCGTCCTCGATGCGCCCGACGGCGATGAGGTCCTGCCCGTCCCCGAAGCCCGCGAGGGTCGAGCCCTCGATGTGGAAAAGGCGGGTTTCGTTGTGCAAGAGGATGGGGACTTCGAAGAGGAAGGTGGGGCGATCCTTCGCGGAGAGGGCGATCTCGCGCTGGATGATCTCCCAGCCCTTCTGGTTCTTCTTGCCCCAGGGGGTATGGATGTCGAAGGGGTGCTCGTTATATTGGGCGAGGCCGAAGCGCTCGACCGCGGCCTTGTTGAAGGAAAGGGTCGTGCGTTCCCCGAAGGTGAAGGTGAACCACGCCTCGTCGGTGCCGCTTAGGAAAACGTCGTTGATGCGGCGCTCGTCGAGGAGCAGGCGGTAATCGCGGGACGCTTCGCCCGCGCTCGCGGAAAGTTCCTCGAAGGCCGC
>JAEDJP010000031.1 GCA_016296285.1 Bacilli bacterium | reverse complement strand
ATCAAAAAGGGCAAAAAATCGACCACCGCTTGGACATCGGCGATTTCTCTTCGCCCGATTTTGACGCCTCTTCCTTCCAAAAGGTTTCCACCTATCACGTCGCCTTGGAGGTGACCCCCTCTGATTTGCCGCCCGTCAAAGCGATTCGCCGCGAAAAAGGCAAGGCCATCTTTTCTTCCCGTGATTGTGTCCGGTTCGACTTTGGTCAGAATTGTGCTGCCGTCTTGAAGGTCGTCGTCCAAGGGAAAGAAGGCACAGTCCTTCGCCTTCGTCACGCCGAGCGCCTCCAAGATAACGGGGAACTCTATACGGAAAACCTTCGGAAAGCGCGCGCCGAAGACTATTTGATCCTAAGCGGCAAGGGCGAAGAGACCTTCCTCCCTCGCTTCACCTTCCATGGATTCCGTTACGCGGAAATCCAAATTCAAGGGGATGCCTCCCTTCTTTCGGTGGAGCAGATCGCAATTTCCTCTTCCCTTCAGGATGTCGGAACGTTCCTGCCCAACAACCCGCTGGTATCTCAGTTAGATCGCAACATCACGTGGGGGATGCGCTCCAATTTTCTCGCTCTCCCAACCGACTGCCCCCAAAGGGACGAGCGACTCGGTTGGACCGGGGACGCCCAGATTTTCTTTTCCGCCGCGGCGTACCGCCAAGACGTGAACGCTTTCTATCGCCATTACCTTCAAACGATGCGCGATTCCGCAGACCTTTTTGGGAACGGCATCCCCGTTTTGGTCCCTTATGTTCTCCAAGAAGTCCTCGCAACCGGATTCCCCGGTTGGAGCGATGCCATCATCTTGATTCCTTATCAGCACTATCTTTTCTACGGGGAAAAAGACGTTTTGGAAGAGAATTTCCCCTATATGGAGCGCTTCCTTTCCTTTATGGAAAAGTTCCGCCGCGGCAAAGACGGCCTATGGAAAGAACCTAGCTACGGCGATTGGCTTGGCGTCATGGAAACGTTGCCCTATGAAGTCTATAACGCTCTCTATTTGGCTTATGACGTGTCCTTGCTTTCCAAGATCTCTGCGGTTCTCGGGAAAGAAGAAAAGGCACGCCTTTACCACCAGAAATTCATGGAATACCGCCAGGTCTTCCGCGATGCCTACCTCCACGAAGACGGGACCATCGAAGGGGATACGCAAAGCGCTTATGTCCTCGCTTATGCCTTTGGCTTAATCGACGCCTCGGAAACAAAGGGGAATCTCGTGCGCAAGATCCGTGAATTCGGCCACCTGACCACCGGATTCCATTCCACCAAGCACCTCTTGAAAGTCCTCGTTGAACTTGGGGAGACGAAGCTTGCTTATGAACTTCTGAATCGCAAAGAATTCCCTTCTTGGGGTTACATGATCGAGAACGGCGCCACCACCATCTGGGAACGCTGGGATTCCTATAAGAAAGGGGAGGGCTTCAATGACGTTGGAATGAATTCCTTCAACCATTATTCCCTCGGCGCGGTTGGGGAATGGTTCTATTCCACGATCGCCGGTATCGCCCCCCGCTTTGATGAGCCGGGCTTCGCGAAGGTGCGGGTCGCTCCCCGCTTTGACCCGTCCATCCCTTCCTGCACAACGACTTTCGTCAGCCCCCACGGAACCATAAAAGCCACCCATGCTTTCACGAAAGACGGAATCCTTTACGAAATTGCCACGGACGGGGACAATCGTTTTGAATTCGATTTTGCAAACCGCGTCCTAAAAGAGGACCACAAGGAACACGTCTGGTCGTTCTTGCTGGAAAAGTCGTCGGAATGAATTCATCCTTGGAGCTGAGAAATGTTTCCCTTTCCTACCAAAGCAAAGGGAAGGAAAGCGTCGTTTTCCATTCCCTTTCCGTCTCTTTCCCCATAAAAGGAATCTCCGTGATCCTCGGCGCGAGCGGGGTTGGGAAAACCACTTTGCTCTCTTTCATCGCGGGCATCCTTCCGGGGGAAGGGGAAATCGCGTTCGAGGGAAAACGCATCGACCAATTGCCCCCGAACCGCAGGGAGATTGCTTACGTCACGCAGGACTATCGTCTCTATCCCCACATGACGGTTTTCGAAAACATCGCCTTTCCATTGCGCATCATGCACGCCTCGCGAGAGGAGATTGAAAGAAGGGTGGGGGAAATCGCGAAACGCCTCGACATTTCCTTTCTTTTGTCTCGCAAGCCAAAAGCTTTGTCGGGAGGTCAGCAACAAACAATCGCCTTGGCTCGGTCTCTTATTTGGAACCCTTCAATCCTCCTTCTCGACGAGCCTTTTTCTGGCCTTGATCCGAACAGCAGGGTGGAATGCCGCCATTTCTTCCAAACGGTTCTCCGCGACTTTCCGGTGACCACGTTGCTCGTGACCCATTCTTGGGATGATGCGATGGCCATCGGGGACCGCGTTTACGTGATCCAGGACCGCAAAATCTCGTTTGAGGGAACCCCCGTTTGAAGCCGAACAATCCTCTTATTTGCCCACTTTTTCGGAGGTCCGGCCGTGAATTCGACGTCCAGTCTTCTCAAGAACAGCAAGAAAGGGGTTTTCCTTGGCCTCGGCATCGCTTCGTTTTCCCTTGCTCTTACGGGTTTTCTTCTCCCCATCCTCTTCTTCGATCGGGCCATCCAAACCCTCTTGGTTTTCCTTTCCGTCGCTTCTTTGCTCCTTTTCGGCTTTCTTGGGGTTTTCTTGGTCTTGGAAGAACGCGAGCTCTCGCTGAAAAGGGATTTTCTGCGTCGAAACGATGGGCCTTTCTCGACCCTCGAGGGCGTCATTGAGAAAAAAGAGAACCTGACATACCGAAAAGACGAGCCAATGACATGGATTCGCCTTGACGGGGACAGAGCGGTTCTTTGGTGCCGCTGGTTCGGCGAATTCGAGGGCGAGGTCGGTGACCGTTTCCGGTTCGAAATCTCTTCGATGAACGTCATCATGTCTTGGGAGAGAATGCCATGAAAGGGGGCTTTGGATTCTACTGGAGAAGGAACGCGGTTTACTATCTTTCGTTTGCCTGCGTCGCGGCCATCTCCTCCGTCATCGCGTGGCAGCTCGCAACCAAGGTCACCGAAGAAGAAAAAGTCGATTTCCTTGTCGTGACGCGCGCGGATTCGGCCGACCAAAACAAGTTTCAGCAAGCCGTGAAGGAGCATCAGCCTTCTTATCTTTACACGACGAATATCCGTTTCGTCATGCCAGAGAGCAAAGAGATCGGCCAATTGTTTGGCACTTACGGGGCCATTGAGGCAGATTGCTTTTTGCTTTTGGAGGACATCTTGGATCAATCCTACGTCGACTGGACCTCTTTCTTGCCTCTTGGAAAAACCGCGAAAGAAGCCTTGGGAAAGGACGCGGTGTACTATCAAAAAGACGGGGTGTCTTATGGGGTTAAGGTTCATTCCGGCGTCAAAGAAGGAGAGGAGGCATACCTATTTTTCGCCTCGACTTCCTTGCACCTTGGGCCCTTGAAAGCCGATTCCCCTTACGACGGGGCATATGCGATGGCGAAAGGATTCCTCTTATGAAACGCAAGCCCTTATTCCGCCGGAAAGTCGCGAAAAAAGATTTCTCGGAAAGCGATTTGCCCTCGAATCGTTTCGAGCTTTTCTTCGATATCTTGAAAAACCATTATCGGACGTTGCTCGGGGCATCCCTTATCTTTCTTCTTTTCCTTCTGCCGCTCCTCATGGTCCAGTTCTTTTTGGATTTGCGCGGGGCGTCCCTTTTCCTTTCTGTCATTATCCAGTAACTTGTTTCTAGTCTTTTTTGGCCTTTAGGACATACTTTCTCCAAGGGTGGTTCAGTCCTCCGGCCGAATGATGGCACGGGGGACAATTAGGTGGAAACAAATTACGGGATAACCGGATCCCCCATGGGGGATGGAAAGGTGGAAACGAATTACCGGATAATTGCCTAGAAACAAATTTGCGGATAACTACACAAAAACACAAGCTTTCTTGCAAGTCTCTATGTCATGAATTACAATCACAAGGAGAAAGGGGACATCGCCCTTCGCTTCAACGCGAGCAACTATCGTTACACGGTCACGCAACGTGGCCAATCGATCGACGTGGTCGGGAACGCCGTTCCCCTTCGCCTCGATGCCGGGGAGGGCGCTCTTGTCGTCCTGAACTAATTATGGAACATTTCGATATATTCGTCCTCGCGGGACAATCAAACGCGGTAGGCCGAGGCCTGGGAACGGGGCACCATCCCTTCTCCCGGAATCCCTTGGTGATGGAATACTATGACCCCTATCCCATGGGCATGGTAAAGAATTCCGAAGGGGAAGATTGGCTGGTCATGCACGAGCCGCCCCATTTCGTCCTGCAGGACAACGCAGAAGAGAAAAACGCCTCTGGCGAGCCGCTCGCCTCTTTGATCCCGACCTTTGTCGAATCCTATATCGCGGATGGTCAACTGGCGCCTGGTCGCAAAATCTTGATCGTCAAAGCCGCCGTGGACGGCACGGGGTTCTATTGGCGTCATCAATGGGGGCGGGGCGAACGCCTAAGCAGCCGCATGCTGCAAGTCACAAAAGAAGCCTTGTCCTTGGGGGATGGCGTCTTGAAAGGGGTTCTGTGGCATCAAGGGGAACACGAGGTTTTCGGTCGCTCCGAACAAGGCGATGCCGAAAGGAAAGCCTTCTATACTCGTTGTTTGACCGAAATGATCGAGGATTTCCGCGCTCAATTCGGCGACGTTCCTTGGGTTTGCGGAGAAGGCACGAGACGTGGGCAGCGAGATTACCCCAATCAATCGAAAGCGGTTTGGGACGCGAGCCGAGAAGTCATCGATGCCGTCGGCAACGCGGCGTTCGTCAGCAGCGAATCCCTCCTTTGCAACGACGAGGAAATCCAGAACGGCGACCTTCTCCACTTTAGCCGTAGAAGCATGGAAATCCTCGGGGAACGCTACTACGAAGCGTGGAAGGCATTAAGCAAAAAATAGGCGACCCATCCCTATTGTTTTGAAATTTATGGAAGGGAAATGGATTTGGCTTTCTTGCGGGAAGCAAGAAGATATCTATGGCGAATTCGTCGCGGATTTTCATGCCGAGGCGGGCGCGGAATACCTTTTGGAAATCAGCGCGGACAGCGATTATGCGATTTATTTGAACGACGTGATGATCCAATCGTGTCAATACCCCGATTTCCCTTGGCACAAGGTTTTCGACGCCATTCCGTTGCCCTCATTATCTGGCGACGTGAAATTGCGACTCATCGCCTATCATGGGGATGACATCAGTTTCACGCATTATCGGAACAAGGCGGGGATCCGGTTTTCTTTGCTTGAAAACGACAAGCCCGTTCTTTCCTCCTCCGCGAACACCCTTTCCCGCGTCTCCCCTTATTTCGTCAGTGGGAGAGAGAAACTCATCACGTGGCAACTCGGCTATTCCTTTGAATTAGACCCGCGCGATTCTGGCGAGGAATTTTCCCATTCCGTTTTGGAACCCGAACTCCCAGAAACCGTCTATCCGAGGCCGATAAAGACGCTTCAGCTCCTTCCGAAGGAACCCGCCACCGAACTCAGCCGGAACGTTTTCGATTTCGAAAAGGAAACCGTTGGTTACCCCGTCATCGAGGCGACCATCCAAGATGGGGATACCGTGACGGTGTCTTTCGGTGAATGGCTGAGCGAAGAAGGGAAACCCATGCGCAGAATCGGCGAAAGAGATTTCTCCTTCGTCCTTCGCGGGAACGGGAAGAAAACGATCTATTTCCACCCGATCCGAAAGCTCGGCCTTCGATATCTTTCTTTCGATGGCGAGATCCAAATCCATTCCGTTTCCATCCTTCCGGTGCTTTATCCCATCGAGGCGAAGGAAATCAAACTCGACACCCTCCTTCATCAAAGAATCTATGATGTTTCATTGCGGACTCTGCGCCTGAACATGATGGAGCATTACTACGATTGCCCCTGGAGGGAACAGTCCCTCTATGGTCTCGATAGCCGCAATGCCATGCGTTATGGTTATGCCGCCTTCGAGGACACCACCTATCAAAGAGCATGCCTCGAACTTCTTTCCGAGGATCGCCATCCAAGCGGTCTCCTTTCCATCACGGTGCCGACTTCGCACCCTGATACGATTCCCTCTTTTGCCCTCGCTTATATCATCGCGATGCAGGAATATCTGGACGCGACCGGGGACGATTCTTTGGCGCGTGCCTACTTTGGAAAAATGGAAGGGATTCTCCGTTCGCTGCGCAAAAACGTCAAAGATGGGTTGATTGGGAACCCCCAAGGAAAAGGCTATTGGAATTTCTATGAATGGATGCCTCACTTGAACGGGGAAGACCATTTCGATCTCGACGCTTGCATGAATCTGTTTTACGTCCTTGCCTTGCGTTCCTTGATTCGCATCGGAGAAACCCTGGGAAGAAATGTGAAAGACCTTTCTCAAGAAGAAGCGGACCTCTCGGATAAAATCCATGAAATCTTCTTCGATGCGAATCGTCATGCCTATACCCTCAGCGGAGGGCAATACTATTCCGTTTTGGTCAATGCCCTGGCCCTTCTAGCCCACGTCGTGCCAGAAGAGGAGAGGGAGCATGTCGCCAATCATCTTGTTTCCCCGCCGAACGATTTCATCCCTTGCACCTTGAGCATGAAGTCCTTCGTTTACGATGCATTGCTCGAAATAAGCCAAGAACGGTATGCTTCTTTCGTTTTGAAAGACATCGACGAAAACTATTCTTTCATGTTGGAAAACGGCGCGACTTCCTTCTGGGAAACAATAAAAGGCAAAGAGGATTTCTCCGGCGCGGGCAGCCTTTGCCACGCTTGGGCCTCCTTGCCCTTGCATTATTATTCTTTGTTGCTCCTGAAAAACTAAAACGACACCTTGATCTTCGCCCGGCGGGCTTCGTCCCAAGAAAGGGAGGTCATCGTCGGAATCTCGATCAAGGATTTCCCGTCGATTTCATAATGAGGAACTTGGGGATATAGGTTTTCTACGTCTTCGCAAAGAAGATGATCGCTCCGGAAATAGCGGGTTCCCTCCTGATGGATGAGCGGATTCGCCTCTTCTTGGAAGAGTTCCTGGTTTTCATGGTAATTGAGCAATCCTTCCGCGTAACGCATCGTGCAACACTGGAAAGCCTCATCATAGACGATATGGAGGCAGGGAGCCTCAAGCGTCGTGCAGGAATTCGGTCCGGCCCCTCCGTTCGGACGCAAGGAGAAAGGGAAGGCGTTGAAGAAAACCCGTCGGGCCAAAATCCGATATTCTTCTTTCTTCGTGATCTTGTAGAGTTTCGTGGCAAGGATAAGCGAATCCGTAACCGCGCAAGGTTCGCTCCACGTTTCGGGCCTGCCAAACCAGTTGTAGCAATCATAGTTGAGCGTCACGGCCTTTTCTCGATAAAGACGGAAAACCTTTTCGACGGCGACTAAATAACGCTCTTCCTTGGTTTGTTCGTAAAAGCAAAGAATACCGCGAAGGGCGCTTAGCGTCCCGTGCGACTGCGCATGCAAACCCTCACGATCCAACCCCAAGAAAAAATCGATTGCGGGAACGAGCAAATCATGGAGTTCCTGATCCGGGAAGTGTTGATAGTAATGCCCAATGCCGTCCAAGGCGATGAAAGCGCAACCGATATCGCTTGAAAGTTTCCATTTCCCGAGCTGGGCAGAGAGATTTCCGTAGACGCCTCCAAGAACAACGCCATCGCGCTGAACCGGATATTGGGGGAAGACTTTCAAAGCGGGCTTATAAAGTTTCTCAATCGTGGATTTTGCATAAGCATAGGCCTTCGAGTCACGGAACGCGTCCCCATAAGCAAGCAAGCCGCGAAGATACCAGGAATTCCCCGCCAATTGTTGCTCATCAATCGCCTCGGGGTTAAACAAAGCCCCATAGTACCCATCTTGGTTAACGTGGAGGTCATTATCACGAAACACCTCGTCAAACTGGGGAACCTTTTTCCCGTGGATGAGATAGTGGCAAACGAAAGCCAGCATCGCGCGCCCTTCCATGTCGCCGGGCCAATCGTAAGTCGGCTCACGGAAAACACGAGCAGGGCGATAGGGCTCGTCTTTTAGGCGTTCAAAATTCCGTTCGATCAGTTCTTCGGGGTTCATAAATTTACCTCTTTATTACCATTCTAGGAATTCATACCTTTTCCGAGGATAAACAAAACATTGCATTGCATATCTCCATTTGACTTTTTCCTTTATAATCCATTTCATGATGGAACCGGGTTGGTGGCAAAAGAAAACGCTCGAAGTCCTCGAACTTCCGAAAACGTACGCTGGAGATTTTCTCCCCTTCACGTTTGGATTTGAGCGGTGTTCTAAAAAGAAAAAGCAGATTACGTATCGAAAAGACTGCTATACCCTTCATTTCATTTTGGATGGCAAGGGGCTCTTGATTGCGGATACCCTGTATGAATTATCCGCTGGACAGGGGTTCCTTTTATTGCCTGGAGAACCATTGCGTTATGCGCCATCGTCGAGAGACCCTTGGATCTATCTTTGGGTGGAGTTTGGAGGAAAGGGTGCCGAACAGATCCTTTCATCCGTTGGACTCTCCAAGGATTCCCTCATCATCGAGGATGTCCCAATCGAGCAAATCCTTGCTTTGTTTGATTTGATATTTTTTGACAGGGTACGTTATGGAGAAGGAGAAGCTCTCTTCCTTTCGCTGGCGGGAAGGCTCTTTGAGCTCTTCGCACTTCTTTCCGATGCGAAAAAACAAAAACCGGGTTCTTCCTTCCGAGCGTCTGCAAAAGCGGCATACGAAGCAAAGGAATTCATCCGGAATCATTCTCCGAATTCCGACTTTACCATCCAGGAAGCAGCAAGCCATTTCGGCTACAACCCCGCCTACTTCAGCCGCCTCCTAAAAAGAGAGACTGGGATGAGTCCTTCGGAAATCCTTGCGAAAACCCGCTTGGAAAACGCCGCGGTCTTGCTTCGCCATGAAACGTTAACGAGTGCTCAAATCGCATCTGCCTGCGGATTCGCCAATCCCTTTTATTTTTCTAGAGAATTCAAGCGATTCTATGGCGTGTCTCCTTCGGTTTTTCGAAAAACGAAACCAGCGACAAAAGGAAAGAGCCCTGACCCGGAAGGCGTGTAATAGGCAAAACGCCTTTCATCCAAGGACGTGTCCAGCAAAGGACGCAAAGGCAGAAATGCATTCACTCAATGGATGGCAATTATTTCTCCATTGAATTTGCAAGAGATCTAAGTGTCGTTGCCTAGTCCCGCCCATCCATTTTCGTCCAATTTCGCCCATCCGTATTATGTGGCGAGCCGCCCAGTTCGGGAGCCTGCCAGTCGTGGGTTCCAGATGGCTTGTCTGGAGTTCGTTTCGGCTGCGCGGCGGGCTTTTGCTTATGCTGGCCGGAATCGCGCGATGTGGCTCGAATATGGGCTTTATGGGATAGTCTGGGCGAGGGCTGCGGCGGCTGCGTCGGCGGCTGGCTGGCCGGATGGCTATATATTTTATATATAGGCGAGGGCGGAAGGCTTGGGTCGAAGCTATGTGGGCGGACGTTTGGGCGTGGCTATATGGATATATATGGCAGATGGTTGGCAGACAGGCGTTGGGATAAGTCTTTTATATATGGGTTGGGGGTAAGTGGAAAAGAAAAAGATCTAGGGGTTGGCTAGATCTGGGTATGGGGAATGTAGATGGGGGTTCTGGATAGATGGGTTTGTTCTATTCTGGATGGATTGGTTTGTGCAGCTACACTAAGAAATCCTTCGCTTTATTTCCGAGTCAATGAAACTACGGTCTCAACGTGGAAGGAGCGCGGGAACATATCCACGGGTTGGACGGATTCCACGTTGTAGGATTTCGAAAGAAACGCGACATCCCTAGCCAACGTCGAGGGATCGCACGAGATATAGACGATCCGTTTTGGGGCGAGCTTTATCGCGGCGTTAAGGAACCGCTCATCGCTTCCTTTCCGAGGAGGATCCATGAATAACACATCCACGGGTCGCTTATCTTTGGCCATGCGGTTCATAAACGCGGAGGCATCATCGCAATACATCTCGTAATTGGTAATGCCGTTTTGGGCAGCGTTTCTTTTCCCGTCCGCGACCGCTTCTTTCACGATCTCGACGGAGATGACCTTCCCGCAGTCCTTGGCGGCGATGAGGCCAATCGTCCCGATCCCGGAATAGGCGTCGAACACAATATCGGTTTTCGATAGATGGGCGGCCTCCATGGCTTTTTGGTAAAGGACTTCCGTCTGGATGGGGTTCACTTGGAAGAACGATTTCGCGGAGATGCGGAACGACACGCCGCAAAGCGTGTCGTGAATGTATCCTTTGCCATAAAGGATACGTTCTTTCTCGCCGAGGATCACGTTGGTTTGGCGGGAATTCACGTTCTGCACGACGGTCGTGATTTCTGGGCAAGCCTCGACGAGGGCTTTCACGAAATTGCCGCGCGATGGGAAGGAATCCACGTTAGTGACCAAGACGACCATGATTTCGGGGAAATGCTTGGACGTGCGAATCAAAAGATGTCGGACGATCCCATATCTTTCGTCTTCGACATAGGGATCGATTCGCATGCTCTTCATGAGCCTTTTCGCTGCAAGCATGATTTTCTCCGCCCTTTGATCCTCGATATAGCAACGCTCGATCGGAACGATGACGTGGGTTCCCGCTTTGTAGAAACCCGTATAGATGTTGCCCTTGCGGTCTTTTCCTAGAGGCATCTGGATTTTGTTCCGGTAAAATTCCGGATGTTCCATGCCGAGGCACGGCAAGACATCAACGTCCATATGGGCGACTTTCCGGAATTGCTCTTTCACCTTGTTCGTCTTGTATCGGAGTTCGGCTTCGTACGCGTATTTTTGAAACACGCATCCACCGCAAATCGAGCACACGGGGCACCTAGAATCGATACGATCCGGCGATTTTTTGCTTAAGCGTACGAGTTTGCCATAGAGCTGTCCCGCCCTTCGATATTCAATTTGGACATCGCCTTCATCGCCCGGAAACATCCCGGGGACGAACACCACATCCTTGCCGTTTCGGGTCACCCCAAAACCCTCGAACGTCAAATCGACGCACGGGGCGGAAAAGGTGACTTTCTCGAAACCGCGATTCCCCATTAAGCGGCGGCCTTTTCTTTCGGGGCAGCCATCATGACCTTGATGGCTTCGATCTCTTTCTCGGCATCGAGGCGCGGGAAGAGCTGTTCTCCTTTCTGGACGACTTTGCCGTCGAGCAAATGGGCATCGGAGACCAAGTCATAATGCCTTTCGTCGTTCCCAAGGCCAAGCTGGTCGAAAATGGCATCCGATTTATGGACGAGGATCGGCTTGAGAAGCATGCCGGCGACGAACAAGACGTGGGCAAGATGCGCCATCACGGAACGGAGTTCCTTCTCCTTGGTCTCGTCTTTGGCCAAAGCCCAAGGCGCGTTTTCTTCGATGTATTTATTCGCGCGAGAAACGAGATTCATGATCTCGGCGTAAGCTTCCGTCACTTTGAGATCGTCCACGAGCGTCTCGTAACGGGTGATCGTGAGGGCGGTGAGATCCTCGAGTTCCTTGTCAGTCGGATTCACGTTCTTCTCGAACGCGGGCACGACGCCTTGGAAATATTTCCCGATCATGGAGAC
This sequence comes from Bacilli bacterium, assembly GCA_016296285.1. Taxonomy (GTDB): domain Bacteria; phylum Bacillota_I; class Bacilli_A; order RFN20; family CAG-826; genus Alloenteromonas. The sequence goes on along the minus strand of JAEDJP010000031.1, from coordinate 313 downwards.
CGTGCGGTTGAGCAGGTTCCCGAGGTTGTTCGCGAGATCTTGGTTGATGCGCATCACGAATTGCTCGGGGGTGAAGATGCCGTTTTCCCCGAACGGGACCTCGCTTACGAGGTAATAACGGACCGCATCGACGCCATAACGCTCGATGAGGGGATACGCGGAAATCGCGTTGCCCTTCGATTTGCTCATCTTCCCGTCCTTCATCATGAGAAGGCCATGGACGAAAACCCGATTGGGTTCGCGGAGGTCAAGGGAATGGAGGAACATCGGCCAATAGATGGTATGGAAACGGGTGATATCGGCCCCGATGACG
>JAEDJP010000157.1 GCA_016296285.1 Bacilli bacterium | reverse complement strand
AAAGTATGTCCTAAAGGCCAAAAAAGACTAGAAACAAGTTACTGGATAATGACAGGACCGTCTTTCGCAGCGGATTAGCGGGCGATTCGTTTCTGCCCAAATCCCCGGGCTGAATCACGCTTGGAAAAACATCCTCGGGTCGAAAAGCCAGAATCAAATTGCCTGAAATAGCAATGTCGAAAAGCAAAAAGCAGGGATGTTTTGCAAGTTTCTGGGCGACGGGCATCAAGGGCTGGGAGAGGCGCGCCGACCGGGAAAGGAAACGACCTTTCGCAAAGAGCGTCAGATAAAGCGGACAATGAACGTATAACAAATCTCTATGTTGAAAGGGAGCACGTTTTCCCTCGATTCGCGCTTTTTGCACGCCGGAAGAATGCGATGTTCCGGCTTGAGGGAGGTCAGGCGCTTTCTTCGCCAAATTCCCCGTCGCGAAACGCTCTCTCGATAAACGGATGCACGAACATGGGCTTCTCGTCACGGGGTCATGCATTTTCCTTCGAAACGTCTCTAAAATCAGTTGGTTTACACCCCTTCGGGTATATTTTATAGTGTCTAATCTTGTTTTATACCCTTAAGGGTGTAAAGTATCCTTATGAACCCAATCGGAACCTTCATCAAGCAAAAACGGAAAGAGGCGCATCTGACCCAAGTGGAATTCGCGATGCGTTCTGGCCTCGGCCTCCGTTTCGTGCGCGAGCTCGAGCAAGGCAAGGAGACCGTCCGCCTAGACAAAGTGAACCAGGCTCTCTCGATGTTCGGCATGGAAGCCGTGCCCGGGGCGAAGGAGCGCCGATGAGCGGAACGGGAAGGGTCGCGCGGATTTGATCAAGCGGCGAATCGCGACTCCCGAGGGGCGAACAGGCAAAGAATAGGAGCCCCTCCAAGACGAGTCCATTTCATGGCGAACGGCAGGAAGAGGTTTTTTCATCGATGCTTCGCGCGCGACCTCTCGCGTTCTTCTTCCCCCATCGCCTTGAGGATCTTGACGCCTTCGCGGGTGTAGTCCTTTTTCTCGTAGCCGATGTTTTCCATCATCCGCTCGGCGGCTTCCTCGATGTCGAAGGTGTGGTAGATGCCGTGATATTTCACGATTTCCTTCGCGGGGAAAAGCGCATAGACCGCCTTCGGGGATAAATCATAAAGGAAGCAAAGAGCCCCATAGATATAGCCGATCCAATGCATTTGCTCCTTGGAATAAAGCCGCCGATTCAAGGCGGGTTGGTAAATGCCGTTGAGCTCGAGGATGATGTCCTCCTCGTTGCAGGAAAGGGCGAGATAGCTCTTGTCGAAGAAGGGCTTGGCGCCTTCATACGTCATGAATCTCCGGATGAAGAGGGGGGAGCTTTGGTTCGAGAGATCGACCGATTTCTCGAAGACCCGCCCGAGGATCTGACACATCTTGAATTCGTTGAAATCCAGTTTTCTCATAAGAACAATTCGTCGATGTATCGACCCTTTCCCCTGTATTCGATGCGCGCGGCCTTCCCCTTGTCCTGACTCAGGGCATGCATCTTCAACCGTTCGGCGAGAATCGCCTCTTTCTCGGGCTTCGATAGGTAGCATAGGTTCAGAAACTCGATGGCATCGAGGGCTTTTTCCGTTCGCGCGACGATTTGCATCCCGAGGTTCGTCGCGGCGAGGGCGTGCTCGCATTGGGCATCCGTGATCTCCCCGCGAACGAACTCGGAGATGATGTCGAACATCCGGTTGTCGGCGATCGGGGCGATGACGATGTCGCTTTCCTCGACCTTGGCAATGATGGCGCGGAGGATCGGTTTTTCCGCGTATTGGGGGATCCAGCCCCGAAAGTAGGCGATCGCGAGCATCCATTCCCGGTCGACGCGGAAGGAGGCGACACGAAGGGAACGAAGGCGCAGATGGAAAACGTAAACGCGATGGGACGGGGAATTCGCGATGTAGGCCGCGGCTTGTTTCAGGCTTTCCCCCATGTAGAACCCGACCCCGAAGTCGTTGTTTTTCCTCGAGTGTTCCAAATCAAGGGGAAACGGAATCTCGCCTTTGGAGCCGTGAAAAAGGATTCTCGCGCCTTCCTTCTCCTCTTCTTTGAAGAACTGCTCGTAGATCTCGTTCAGGCGGATCCCTTTGCGGAAGGCATAGGCATAGACTTTCTCGGCGTTCTCGTCCTCGGCCTCGTGCTTGCCGTTTTCCCAGCGGTTCACCGTCTCGAAGGACACGTCGAGTTCCCTCGCGAGTTCGGTTTGGGTCAAACTCAGCAAGGATCGGAGGATGGCGATTTCTCGGTTCAGCTTCATGGGGGGTTCCTTTCTTCGTCCCATTATAAAAGGAATGCAGATCTTGGACAATCCATCTTATGGCAAATGTC
>JAEDJP010000156.1 GCA_016296285.1 Bacilli bacterium | reverse complement strand
AGCACCGATTAATCGGTGCTTTTTTCGTCTCTTCTTATTTTGCTAGATATCGCTTTGTTGCGGCGACGAACCGGCGAATGGCCTCACGGAGGGTCGGTTCGGGTACGGCGATGTTCACGCGGAAATGGTTGCTGTCCCCATAGAGTTTGCCGCTTGAGAAAGCAACCCCGCCCTCAGTCCTTAGGTAGTCTATATAATCCTCGACGTCCTCGATTCCCGCGGTCTCGACATAAAGAAGATAAGTCGCGTTTCCGCTATCGAGGCGAAGGTTCGGGAAAAGGGAAAGCGCCTCGCGGAAAAGGGCTTCGTTTTTGGCGATGCGTTCGTTTAGGGCATCAAGATAACGGTCCCCGGACTCGTAACAGGCTTTCGCGGCGACGTAGGCGAAAGAGGACGCTTCCCCGCAATCGTCCGCGTACAAGGTGTCCGAAAGAGTTTGGAGGAGGCGCGGGTTTTCCGCGTAGGCGAAGCTCGTTTGGATGCCCGCGAGGTTGAATGCCTTCGCGGGGGAAGAGGCCATGATCGCGACCTCTTTCGCGCCTTCATGGGCGAAAATCGGGTCATGGACGAGGCAGGGGCGCAGGATCTCCCCATGGATCTCGTCGCTGAAGACGATGACGCCATGTTCCTTGGCGAGCGCGAGGATCCTCTCGGTTTCTTCCGGGGTGTTTTCCTTGCCAAGCGGGTTATAGGGATGGCAATACACGAAGAGCTTGGAAACGGAGAAAGCCGCGTCGAGTGCCTCGAAATCATAAGAAAAAGCCCCGTTTTCCTTTTTCATGGGAATCCCGAGGACTTCGCGCCCGTTATGGGGAATCGTCGAGAGAAACCCGTTATAGGCGGGCAAGCAGACGGCGACTTTGTCCCCGGGCGCGGTGAAGGCCCGGATTGCGGCCGTCAAGGAAGCGATGACCCCCGTCGAGAAGCGAAGACAAGAAGGATCCAAACGCACCCCATGCCGGCGCGCGTAGAACGAAACGATGGCCTTGGCCCAATCCGCGTCTTCCTTCACGTAACCGAAAAGGGGAAAGGAAGCACGTTTTTGAATGGCGGATGCGACTTCTTCCGCGGTTTCGAAATCCGTGTCGGCGAGGGTAAGGGGGATGACGTCCCCCATTCCTTCGTAACGGCAGAAATCGCTTTGGGGCATCGGATGGACGCGATCGAATTCGTTCATGGCAAGATGATCTCCACCCCGTCGAGGTCGATGCTTGGGTCGTTTTGGATGAGTTCGGTCGGGGAAGAAAGGCGAATCCTTCCGGAGACGGGGTTCTTGATGGAAAGCGGGGAAGCCGAAAGCGTCGCGTCGATGCGCGTGCAATATTCGAAGCAAAGATCGGTGCCTTCCAAGTTTCCGTTTTGGATGCGCAGGCCATCGATGTAGCAAAACCCTTGGTGGGAGGAAACCTTGCAGTCGATGAGCACAAGGTTCATCGCGTTCCAAGCGAAGTATTCCCCCTCGATGACGCAACCGACGAGAGTCACGTTCTTCGCGTTCCAGAAGGCGTCTTTGGTCTTGAGAACGCTATGGGAGATGATGACGTTCTCCGCGTGATCGAAAGCGTAATCCCCCACGAGGTCGAGGTTCTCGATGTGGGCGTTCTTCGTGTACATCCCGAAATACGGGGCGTTGCGCGCCTGCACGTTTTGGATCTCGACGCCCTCGTTCCACCAAAGGGTTTCCTCGGCGTCGGGAAAGGAAACGTTGCGCAAAGTCAGTCCCTTGCAAGCTCGGAAGCCTTTCGGGGCTTCGTAAACGAGGTCGGAAAAGCACGCGTTTTCCGTGTACCACACCCCGGCTCTCGCCTCTTTGAGGAAGGAGGAATCCGAGACGGAGATCTTCTTGCCGTACCAAAGGGGGTATTTCCATGCGAAGACACCCTTCTTCACGACGAGGTTTCGACATTCCTTAAGCGGGGATTCCCCGTCTTCGAAACGGCACGAAAGAATCTCCGCGTCGCGGGTTTGGAAAAGGGCACGTTCCCCGGTCAGGGTCCGTCCTTCAATTCGCTTCATCTTCCTCCTTCGCGGGAACGCGGATCGTTTCGACGTTCCTCGCCGCCTCTTCGACAAGAGGCGCCCAGTCGAACTTGGATTCGTAATAGATGCAATCCTCGAGTTTCGGTTTGGTTTTCGGCTTTTTCGGTTTGAAAATCGTGCAGCAATCTTCGTAGGGGCGAATGGAAATCTCGTAGGTCCCGATCCGTTTGGCATCATCCACGATCGAGACTTTGTCCTCGGTCGCGAGGGGGCGCAGGATCGGGAAATTGGTCACCTCGTTGATCGCAATGAGGGAATCAAGCGTTTGGGATGCGACTTGGCCGATCGATTCCCCGGTGGCGAGGGCGAGGCA
>JAEDJP010000030.1 GCA_016296285.1 Bacilli bacterium | reverse complement strand
CGACGTGGAGACGGGCAACGCGATCGGGGTCGACCGGGCGCGGCGCGGGTGCCGGCTGCGGTTCCGGTTTCGGCTCGGGCTTCGGTTCGGGTTTTTGCTCGGCTTTCGGGGCTTCTTGGGCGACCTTCACCTCGGCTTTGGGTTCAGGCTTGGGTTGCTCTTCGGCCGGTTTGCGGAGACGGGCATTCAAGAAATTGAAGACGGAATCGACGGCAATCGTGCGATTCATCTCGCGGAAGAGGTCATAACCTTCGTTGACGTAATCCTGAAGCGGGTTGGTATGGGCATAGGAACGGAGACCGATACCATCGCGCAAATGGGACATGGTGTCGATGTGGCGGGTCCAGTTGCGGTCGATGACGGAAAGGGTGATGGAGCGCTCAACGCGATCGGCGATGTCTTGGGTCCAGTCTTTCCGTTTCTTCATGTATTGGCGATAGAGAACTTCGCCGAGGTCCTCGCCGCCTTCTTCCACGGTCGCTTCATCGAACGCTTTCGCATTCAAAGTGCCTTCGGGCAAGAAGGAAGGTTCGACGTTCTTGCGGAGGATTTCCGCGGAAATCAAGTCCTCGTCGCGGCCGGGCATCGTGGACTTCTTGGCGAGGAATTTGCCGGCTTCGGTGAAGAAATCATGGATCAAATCGCCGATATCGCCCGAGAGCATGATGCGGTCGCGGCGATCGTAGATGATCTGGCGCTGCTTGGCCAAAACGTCGTCGTAGTCGAGCAAGTTCTTTCGGATATCGAAGTTCTTGCCTTCGATTTGCTTTTGGGCGTTGGTGACCATGTTCTGGATCATCTTGTTCTCCAAGTGGTCATCGCCGAGCAACTTTTGCATGCGAAGACGCGCATCGTCGTTCATGAAGCGGCGCATCAACTCATCGTCAAAGGAAACGTAGAAACGGGAATAGCCGGGATCGCCTTGACGGCCGGAACGACCGCGGAGCTGGTTGTCGATGCGGCGGGATTCGTGACGTTCGGTGCCGAAGACGCAAAGACCGCCGAGTTCGCGGACGCCTTCGCCGAGCTTGATGTCGGTGCCACGGCCTGCCATGTTCGTGGCCAAGGTGACCGCGCCCTTCTCGCCGGCGTGGGAGATGATTTCCGCTTCGCGAGCCTGGTTCTTGGCGTTCAAGACCTCGTGGGGGATGCCAGCCTTGGAAAGGAGGGCGGAAATCTCCTCGTTGGATTCGACCGAGACCGTGCCGATAAGGATCGGCTGCCCTTTGGCGTGGCGCTCGCCGACCTCTTTGACGAGGCCCTCGAGTTTGCCCTTATGGGTGCCGTAAATGATATCCACGTCATCGATACGCTGGATAGGGCGATTCGTCGGGATGACGATAACGCGCATGTTGTAGATTTTCTCGAATTCTTCCTCTTCCGTTTTGGCGGTACCGGTCATGCCGGAAACCTTTTTGTAAAGGCGGAAGAAATTCTGATAGGTGATCGTGGCCAAGACCGTGGTTTCGGATTTGATTTCCACGCCTTCCTTGGCTTGGATGGCTTGCTGGAGGCCGTCGTTGTATTCGCGGCCTTTCATGATGCGGCCGGTGAACTGGTCGATCAACTGGATCTGGCGCTCGGAGTCGACCATGTATTCGACGTCGCGCGTCATGATGTAGTTGGCCTTCAAGGCCTGATGGATGCGGTGAACGAGGTCCTGGTATTGCGGATCGTAGAGGTTCGGAACGCCGAACATCTTTTCCGCTTTGTCGTTGCCGGCATCGGTGAGATTGCAGGTCTTGTCCTTGATATCGACGGTGAAATCCGTGTTCGGACGGAGCATCTTAACGAAGCGGTCGGCGACTTGATATTGAGAAGCGCTCGAACGCTGGCCACCCGAAATGATGAGCGGCGTGCGGGATTCGTCGACGAGGATGGAGTCGGCTTCGTCGATGACGCAGAACTTGAGCCCGCGGAGGACGCGGCCCTCCATGTTCTGGGCCATGTTGTCGCGGAGATAGTCGAAACCGAGTTCGGAGTTCGTGGTGTAGGTGATGTCACAAAGGTAGGCCTCGCGTTTTTCCTGAGCGGTTTTGCTCGCGAGGTTGACCCCGACGGTGAGGCCGAGGAAACGATAGACGTTGCCCATCCATTCCGCGTCACGGGCGGCGAGGTATTCGTTAACGGTGACGACGTGAACGCCGCGTCCCGTAAGGGCGTTGAGGTAGACGGCCATCGTCGCGGTCAAGGTCTTACCTTCGCCGGTTCTCATTTCGGCGATGTTGCCGCCGTTGAGGACGAGCGAACCAACGATCTGGACCTTGTACGGGAATTGATGGAGGGATCGCTTCGCGCCCTCACGGCAAACCGCGAAAGCGCGGTACTTGATTTCTTCGAGGCGCTTGTCCTTGACGTCCTCGTTTTCCGACGCGGCGAGGTATTCTTGGAATTTCTTCGTCTCGGCGCGCAGCTCATCATCGGTCTTCGAGGCCATTTCGTCCTCGAACGCGATGACTTGATCCGCTTCCTTCATGTAGCGGTTCAGTTCTTTTTTCTCAAACTTGAAGATGGTTTCAAATATGTTAGCCACTGTAATCTCCTAATCGAAAAGCCGTGAAATCATACCATTTAAATAAATGGTAGGCAATCAAGGGTTGGGGCAAAACGCCGAAACGATTCCCGAAAGCGAGGGGTCCGTTTCAAAAGACGGCCCCATGGGTCCCCTCTTTTTTCATGGGAAGCCGCCATTTTGCTTCTTGGGGACTTTCGCGAGGACCAAGGCTTTCGCTTTCTTTGCCCCGCCTCTTTTGAGCAAGTCAAGACACGCCGCGCAGGTCGATCCCGTCGTATAGACATCGTCAAGCAGCAGGACTTTCCTTCCGCGAATTCTTTCCGGGTGAGGCAACCGAAGAAACCGTTTCACGGACTTCCTCATTTCCGCGGAAAGATCGCTTTGCTTGTGTTCAAAGGGCTTCGAGAGGGCATTCACGTAAGGAAGGGGCATGGTTTTGGCGATTTCCTCCACCTGATTGAAACCGCGCTTCTCGTCATGGCTCGGGCTCGAGGGGGCGGGAACGATGACGTACCCTGGAAATAGGAGGGGGATTAGAAACGAAAGGCGGCAGGTGAAGACCGAAGCGAGTTCGATGTCCCCGCACCCCTTGAAACGATAAAGCGCGTTGCGGAAGGCCTCGTTGTAGGGAAAGAGCGAATACGTCGGCACCCCATTGGTGGAGAATCGAGCCATCTTGGGTGCAAATGAGTTGTAGCAACGAAGGCAAAGGGAAACGTCCCCGTTGAACAATAACCCAAAGGAAGCGCCTTCGATAGGCTGGAAACAAAGCTTACAAAAATGTGTTGCAGTATTTGATTTCATCGATTGCCTTTCGAATCCCTTCTGTCATGCGCTCATGGAGAAATAGAACCTCCCCGTCCGGGGCATCCGCCTTCCTCCCCGCCCGACCCGCGATTTGGATGAGGGCTGCCGCGTCGTAAATCGGACTGTCGGCACGCATGACGATGACTTGGAGGTTCTTCACGGTGATGCCCCGTTCAAGAACGGCCGTCGTGACCAAATAACGCAGTTTCCCGTCTTTGAAGCGATGGATGATGGCCGCCCTCCCTTCCCGTTTGGAAGAGACGTAATCCCCATCCGGGACGAGATGACGCAACGTCTCGAAGACGCTTTGCGATAAGTCGACGCTCGGGACGAAAACAAAGCAGGGCTTCCCCTCTTTTCGATAATCTCGAAGCTTTTTCGCGACAAAACCCGCCTGCAGAAACGCGAACATTTCCACCGCTCTAGGAACAGGAATCGGATGCTTGTGGAACCTCGTGTGAAGGGTGAGCATTTCTTTTCCTGGTTTCCGGAACTCGGAGACGATCCTCTTGGAAGGGGTCGCGGACATCATGAGGCAATGGCCCTTCAAAGATTTCTGGTAAAGCGAAATCAGGACGTCGTTCCCCTTGAACGGGAAGGCATCGATCTCATCCATGACCAGCAAATCAAAATACGAGGGATATCGGTAGAGTTGATGCGTCGTCAAGATCAGGCAATCCCCCTCGATTTCATCGCTATGTCCCCCGTAAACCGCGACAATCCGTTGTGAAGGGAAGGCGCTTACCAAACGATGATACAGCTCAATAACGACATCGCGACGGGGCAAGGCAAACCCAACGTGCATCCCTTTGCTCATCGCATAGGCCATGACGGCATAGGAAATCTCGGTTTTGCCCGACCCGCAGACGGCATACACGAGCGTGTCCCTCCCGTTTTTGAAATTCTCGACAATCCGGTCGGAGAGGGCTTTCTGCTCCTTCGAAAGAGTATAGGAAAGGGACAAACCCACGGTCCGGGGCGATAAAGGAAGGGGAGTCGCCTCTTCCCCTTGAAACATGATGCATTTGCGGCAGTAGACTTCACCGTTCTTTTTCCCTAGAAACCTGGGGTCGGCGTTGCCGCAACGGGGGCAAACAAAAGAATCGTCCATGCTTTCTTATAGCCAAAAAGCAGGACGATTTTTCCCTTTTGTTTATCAAAGATTCGAATCTTCGAGAGCGGAAATTTCTTTCACGCGTCGATGATGCTTCTCTTCCGGCGAGAAAACCTCGCTCAAGAAAATGTCCACGCGGCGGAGAACGTCTTCTTCTTTCATGTAGGCCGCGCCAAAGGAAATCATGTTGGCGTTGTTGTGCTCTCGGCACTTGCCCGTGACGATGTCGCCATATCCTAGGCCGCAACGCACGCCTTTGACTTTGTTCGCGACCATCATGACGCCTTCCCCCGAGGTGCAGACGACGATGCCAAGATCGACTTTCCCATCCGCAACGGCTTTGGCAGCCTTCTCAGCGAAAAGGGGGTAATCGCAGCTGTTCAAGGAATCCGTCCCGAAATCCAAGACGACGATTCCCCGTTCCATCAAGTGCTTTTTGATGTGTTCCTTCAGGGTGTATCCCCCATGATCAGACGCAAGCGAGACGGAAAAAGAAGCGAGATCGTATACCTTCTTTATGGTTTCGAAGGCGATTGGGCCTTCCCGAACGAGGGCCAAATGCTCTTGATCGCAAGTCACGATCGTCGAGGCTTTTTTCGACGTGCATTCCCCGCGGATGATTGCATCGGCTTTCCCAAGGAAGGAAGCGAGGACCTCTTCCGTCGAAGTCGCGGTGGGCTCGCCGGAAACGTTGGCGCTTGGCACGAGAAGCGGGCACCCGACTTTCTCGATCATGTCCCGCACGTTTTGGTCGTTTGGAATGCGAATCCCAATGAAGGGGCTATCCAAAGTGACCCAAGAGGGGATTCCTTTCCGGGGACGTAAAAGCAACGTGATTTCTCCCGGCATGAAAGCGTGCATGAGGGCGAGGGACTTCACGTCGATTTCAGCATACTCAGCAGCTTGCGTGAAGGTGGCGCACATGAGGGTAAACGGTTTTTCGGGCGGGCGTTTTTTGAGTTCCACCAAAGCGCGGAACGCCTTTTCTTCTTTAGCGATCGCGCCCATCCCGAAAACCGTTTCGGTCGGGAAGCAAACGATGCCGCCTTGCCGCAAGATTTCGACCGCTTTCTCTTTTTCCGTCCAATCCAAGACTTTCGTATTCATGAAGATACCTCACTTGCAGAAAATGAACAGGAAACGGGTGAGCCCGTTCAAGTCATCGAGGAACTCATATTCATAATCCTCGAGATAACGTTCCATCAAACCCGTTAAGTAATTCTGGAGGTCATAGCCGATCTCAAAGCACATGAGCATGGAGCCCTTCTTGACCTTCTTGTAGTCGCGGAAGATGGATTCGTAAACGGAATCCTGGTCATCGAGATAGAGGGCGGAGGCGGGTTCATAGTCTTTCACCGACTGCTGAACATCCTCGCGATTCCGGATATATGGCGGGTTGCTCACCAAGATATCGATGGCCATGTTCTCCTTGATGTAAGGCTCAAGCTAGTTTCCTTGATACAGGTGGATGGACGGGGCAAAGGCATCCACGTTTTTCTTGGCGACCGCGAGGGCGTCCGCGGAGATGTCGCTCGCGGAGACAAGCCAGTTCTTGAAGAGGTTTTTCAAGGCGATGGCGATGCATCCGCTTCCGGTGCCAATGTCGACGGCTACCAAGTAATTGCGCGGGTCGTAATAATCGTCGATGCGCTCGGTGATGTTCGCGATAAGCTCTTGGGTCTCCATCCGGGGAATCAGGACTCTCCGATCAACATAGAGTTTATAGTCCAGAAACTTGCATTCATTCAGGATGTATTCAACGGGTTCTTGCTTCAATAACCGCGCAAATTGCTCCCAAAAAAGCGATTCTTTCGGGAAAAGATCATCTTTATGGAACAAAGTGTCGATGGGTTCTGCAAAGCCCATGTCCGCGGCGATGAGGAGTCTCAGATCTTGGGACAGAATGCCGGAATCCTTGCCTTTGTTGAGGGCCTCGGAATATACGTCGATGATCTTACGCATGGTCTTCTTTCTCCTGCTCCAGCATCTTCTGCTCTTGGTCGAAATGGATCAGGGCCTCGATGACGGAATCAAGGTCGCCCTCCATGACGCGGTCCAATTGGTTGATGGTGAATCCGATGCGATGATCGGTCACGCGATTTTGGGGGTAATTGTAGGTTCGAATCTTTTCTGATCTCTCCCCGGTTCCCACCTTGAGTTTCCGTTCCGTTGCCCGTTTGGCATCCTCTTGCTCCTGATAAAAGGAGAAGACTTTCGCGCGAATCATCTGCATGGCGATGGCCTTGTTTTGCAACTGGGCTTTTTCCGTTTGGCAAGCGACGACCAAACCCGTCGGGATGTGGGTGATGCGGACGGCCGATTCGGTCTTGTTGACGTTTTGTCCACCGGCTCCTTGGGAATGGTAGGTGTCGATCTTGAGGTCATTCGGGTTGATTTGAACATCGACTTCTTCCGCCTCGGGCATCACCAAAACGGTAGCGGTCGACGTGTGGATGCGGCCGCTTGCTTCCGTCTTCGGGACGCGTTGAACGCGATGAGCGCCGCTTTCGAACTTCAACTTGGAATAGACGTTTTCGCCTTTGACCATGAATGAGACGCTCGCATAGCCGCCGGCCGCGCCTGGCGAAGCATCCAACAATTGGATTTTCCAACCTTGTTTTTCGGCATAGTGAGCGTACATGTGGAGCAGGTCGCCGGCGAACAGGTTCGCTTCGTCACCCCCGACCGCGCCGCGGATCTCGACGATGATGTTCTTCTCGTCGTTAGGATCTTTCGGCAGCAAAATGGTTTTAAAGTCCGCCTCCATGTTTCCCATTTTGGCTTGGGCTTCTTTTCGGGTTTCCTTGGCGAATTCCGCGAGTTCTGGATCCCCGGAACTCTCCATTTCATAGGAGTCCTCGACATCCTTTTCGAGGGCTAGATATTGCAAATAAAGATGGTATGCCTCCTCTAAATTCGCTTTTTCTTTGGACAGCCTCGTCAACTTTGCGACGTCGGAGGCAACGGCGTCCGAGGCCAATTCATTTTCTATATCCTCATACCGCGCTTTGGTGGCGTTGAGGCGTTTGCGCATCGATTCTTCCATGGTCGTATTCGATTCTCCCGAGTGATTATATCATCCCATGCAACCCCTTCCTAATCTTAGATTAGACACTAGGAAGAAAGGCGGGGGGAAGGTATAATCGAAAGTGCTATGGCCTATAAAGCTCTTTATAACAAATACCGACCCCAAACGTTTGAGGAAGTCGCCGGTCAACAGGCGATCGTGCGCACCCTCAGAAACGCGATCGTAAACAATAAAATCGCCCACGCATATCTCTTTTGCGGACCGCGCGGAACCGGGAAAACCTCCATGGCCCGTCTTTTCGCGAAGGCTCTCAACTGCGAAGAAGGCATTGGCCAACAATGCTGCCGCTGCACAAACTGCTTTCAGCTCGCGAATGGGTCGCACCCCGACGTGATCGAAATCGACGCGGCGAGCAACAACGGCGTCGACCAAGTGCGCGACCTCATCGAGCAAGTGCGCTATGCCCCGATTCGCGGCCGTTTCAAAACCTACATCATCGACGAAGTCCACATGATGAGCCAAGGTGCCTTCAACGCGTTGCTCAAGACGCTCGAGGAACCGCCCGAACACGTCATCTTCATCTTGGCCACCACCGAACCCCACAAAGTCCTTCCCACGATCCTTTCCCGTTGCCAACGTTACGATTTCGGCAAGATCGATGACGAGGACCTCAAGAAAAAGCTCGTTTGGATTCTCGAGCAAGAACACATCGCTTATGAAGAGGATGCCCTCAGCGAGATTTGCACCCTCGCCGATGGCGGGATGCGCGACGCCCTTTCCATCCTCGATCAAGTCATCGCTTATGGCGGCGACACCGTGAAAGAGGAGGACGTCCTCGCCGTTTTCGGCCTAACGTCCCTATCCGAAAAAGTCGCCCTTTTGAACACGATTGCATCCGGGGATATCGTTTCCGTCCTCGACAAACTCGCCCAATTCTTCCAAGCCGGAGTCGACATTCGCCGGCTCTCCTCAAGTCTTCTCGACCTCTTGAAGGATCTCTTGATTTATCAAAGGACCAAAGAGGCCTCTTTGATGCAATCGCTCAAAGAAAAAGACGCCAAAGATCTTGCCAAATCCATCCCGGTCCGCAAAGCAAACGCCATGATTGACGTTTTGCTCAAGGCCCAAAGGGACTTCAAATCCGTCGCCAACATCCGTTCGCTTTTCGAACTCTCGCTTCTTCAAATGGCCGCGCTCTTCGGCGAGGAGCAAGAGCAAGAAGCCTCTAAAACCGTTGCCCCCGCCCCTGTCCAAAGCGCTCCAGCTCCCGCTGCCGCTCCTGCCCCGCAGGCACAACCGGCGCCCGTTGCGCCAACACCCGCTCCGGCCCCAGAAAAGAAAGCGGACGAAATCCAAGGCGTATACACCGGAACTTCCGTTCCTTCCTTCCTCGATGAGCCGGATGGCCCGATGAATGAAGCCCCGAAAGCTGCCGTCGCGCCGGCTCTGGCTCCCGCGGCAACCCCAGCCCCCGTCGTTGAAACGCCCGAGAAAAAAGAACCCGCCCCCTCGCCTTATGGTCTCGACTTGTCGCAAGTTCCCGATTTCCAGATCGAGAACGAGGGAAGCCCCATCACCTTGCCCGACGAGGAAATCATCAAGATCATGGTCCTCGGGAGGAAATACCGCGAGGAACGCAAAATCCTCCGCGACAAGAAATGGGCATTGCTTGAAGACGCCGCCTTGGACCCCCGCGTCGGAACGGTGGCGGAATTGCTTCACGACGGTGCCCCGTTCTGCCTTTGCCAAAACGCGCTTCTCGTGAATTACAACACCCCCATCCCCGCGGATAAGGCAAACCTTCGGGAAAACCACGAGGCGATTTGCGCCCTCGCCTCCGCCCTCGTCGGCCGCCACGTCTACGTCTATGGCCTGAATCGCGAGACGAGTGTCCGCTGTCAAAACCTCTTCTTCCAACAGCAACAGCTCAACATGTTGCCTTACGAGGAAGACATCAATCTCCATTTGCCAGAATAAGAAAGGAATATATCCATGAACCCCATGCAACAAATGCTCCAGCAAGCCCAGCGCATGCAACGCGAGCTCAAAAAAGCCCAAGATCTCTTGGAAGCCAAGGAATTCATCGTCTCCAAAGGCGGTATGGTCGAGGTTAAGGTCCTCGGTTCGCGGAAGATCGAAAGCATCTCCATCGACAAAGACGCTTTGGACCCCGAGAACCAGGAAATGCTCCAAGACACGATCGCCATGGCTCTAAACGATGCCCTTGAGCAAATCCAAAAGGAATCGGACGAAATTCAGGAAAAAGTCACCGGTCAATCCGGCCTTCCGTTCTAATGAAAGAACTCGCCACGCAGCAAGCCCTCGTCGATAGCTTTTCGAAATTGCCCGGAATCGGCGCCAAAAGCGCCCAGCGCATGGCTTTTGCCATTCTCGAAATGCGGCAAGAAGACGTCCTTGAATTCGCCGGGGCGCTCAAAAACGCCGCGACATCCGTTCATAAATGCCCCCGTTGCGGCCTTTATTGCGACACCGCTTCCTGCCCTGTTTGCGACGATCCCGCACGCGACCATCGGACTTGCATTGTCGTCTCCATGGCCAAGGACGCCTACGCGTTTGAATCGCTGGATTTCAAAGGCGTTTACCATTGTCTCGGAGGCTTGCTTTCCCCCACGAAAGGGATCGGGGCGAAAGACCTCGCGATCGAACCGCTTCTTCGCCGCGTCGAGGAAGAAGGGATCGAGGAAGTCATCCTGGCGATGAACCCCAATCTCGAAGGGGAAACGACCGCTTTGTTCCTCGCGAAGATCCTCGGGGAAAAGCACGTGAAAGTCACGCGCCTTGGTTATGGTTTGCCCATGGGGGCGAGCCTTGAATACGCGGATTCTCTCACGCTGGAGAAAGCGCTGGAAGGGAGAAAGACCCTATGAATCGTTTCATCACGTTCGAAGGCGGCGAAGGGTGTGGGAAAAGCACCGTTCTCAAAGCCATCAAGGAACGCTTGGAGGCCGAAGGGGTTTCCGTTGTCTTGACGCGGGAGCCAGGCGGCACCCCGATTGCGGAGCAAATCCGCAACGTCATCCTCGACAAGGGGAACACGGCGATGGATGCCCGCACGGAAGCGTTGCTCTATGCCGCGAGCCGTCGCCAGCACCTCGTCGAGAAAATCTGGCCAGCTCTCAAAGAAGGGAAAACCGTTCTCTGCGACCGTTACCTCGATTCATCCCTCGCCTACCAAGGGGGTGCAAGAGGCTTGGGAGTCGACGAGGTTCTATCCATCAACCTTTTCGCGACCGAGGGAACCTATCCGGACCTTACTCTTCTCTTCGATTTGGAACCGGAAAAGGGTCTCGCCCGCATCGCGGCGAACCAAAACCGGGAGGTCAATCGCCTCGATCTCGAGAAGCTCGACTTCCATCATCAAGTTCGCAACAATTTCCTCGCCCTCGCGAAACGCTACCCGGAACGCTATGTCATCATCGACGCTTCCAAGACGCTTCCCGAAGTAATCGAGGAAGCGTATCGCGCCATCAAAGAAAGGGAATAACATGGATATCGGTGCCTACATCAAAGAGAATCAACCTTTGGTTTATCGCACCTTTCTTCATGCCTTTGAGCAACAAAAACTAGCACACGCCTACCTTCTTTGCGGTGAATCGGGGGTCCCGCTCAAAGAGACCGCCCTTTATTTCGCCAAGTCGATTCTTTGCGATCACCCCTCTCCTTTCGCGGACCTTTCCTGCCGAACATGCCACCGCATCGACGAAGGAAATTATTCGGATTTCCGGATGGTCGATGGCAGCGGGAATTCCATCAAGAAAGACGACATGGGCACCATCGTCGAGAACTTTCAGCAAACGCCCTTTGAGAAGAAAGGCATCATGGTGTACGTCGTTCACGAGGTCGAGAACATGACCGTCGAGGCCATCAACAGCGTCCTCAAATTCTTGGAGGAGCCAACCCCGAACACCTACGCCATTCTCACGACGCGAAACGAAGCCAAAGTCTTGCCGACCATCTTGTCTCGCTGCCAAACGATTCGGATGCGCCTTGCTCCCCGGGAGGATGTCGAGGCGCGCGCCAAGGCAATCGGGGTCGCGGAGGAAGACGCAGAACTTCTCTCGTTCTTCTATAACGACGCGGCCTTGGTGAGCGAAAACGCCGAAGACGACGCTTACCAAGCCACGAAAACCGCGTTGATTTCCTTCTTGGACGCCACAAGCCAAGGGAAGGACATGGCGCGCCTCATCATGGAAAAAGACGTCATCCCCGTCGTCAATTCCAAGGTCAATGCTCGTCTCTTCTTCGACATGATGACCTTGTTCCTCAAGGACGCGTCATCGCTTTCCAAAGGGGGCACGATTTCTTTGAAAGCCTTTGAAAGTACGATCCAAGATCTCGCGGCGAACCTGCCGAACATCGACAAGAACCTTTTGGCGCTCATGACCTTGCGCGCCGAAATCGAAACCAACATTCAAATTGGCCTCTTGCTCACCCACCTGGCCATTTCCATCTTCAAGGAGTAACGATATGCAATCCATCGAAAACGAACAAACCCCCGCAACAGGCATGACCCATTTCATCGGCATCCGCTTTCGGGGTGGCGAGAAATCCTATTTCTTTGGCACCAACGACGGAACGATCGCCCAAGGCGACGTCGTCATCGTGGAAACGGCAGATGGGTACGAGGCGGCGAATGTCTGCACCCCAGCGGCTCCCCTTTCCCAATATCGTTCCTCTTT
>JAEDJP010000155.1 GCA_016296285.1 Bacilli bacterium | reverse complement strand
AGGTGCGGCGTTTTTCCGTCAATGGCTGGACTTGCGTTCAGTTTGTCACTTCACGAGAAAAGTAGATTTTGGTGGGTTTTCTTTAAATGGGAATAGGCATTCGGCGTCGCGACGCGCCCCCGGGAAGTGCGGTTGACGAGACCGATCATGACGAGATACGGCTCGTAGACGTCTTCCAGGTTCGTGATTTCTTCCCCGATCGCGGAGGCGATGGCCTCAAGGCCTACGGGCCCGCCATGGAAACGCTCGATGATGCAGTTGAGATAACGGATATCGACATCGTCGAGCCCGAGTTCATCGATTTTTAGCGCATCGAGCGCGGCTTCGGTTCGGGCGACGGAAATCTCGACTTCGCCGAAGAATTGGGCGAAGTCGCGAACCCTTTTGTAAATCCTGTTCGCGATGCGGGGGGTGCCGCGGCTCCGCTTGGCGATGAGGGTGCTCGCTTCTTTCGCGATGGGAACCCCGAAAACAAGCGAGGTCCTTTGGATGATTTGGTCGAGTTCTTGTTCGGTGTAGAAATCGATCTTGAGGCTGATGCCGAAACGGGCGCGAAGCGGGGAACTGAGGTCTCCGCTGCGGGTGGTGGCGCCAACCAAGGTAAAAGGAGGCAAAGGCAAGTGAAGGACCCGGGATTCGTTCCCGGAAGGGACCATGACGGAAAGGGTGAAATCTTCCATGGCCCCGTAAAGGACTTCTTCCACCGGGCGCGGCAGTCGATGGATTTCATCGATGAAAAGGATGTCGCCTGCCTCGATTTCGCTTAGGACGGCCGCCAAGTCGCCGGTTTTCTCGATAGAGGGGCCATTGACGATCTTGATCTTGCCCCCGAGCTCATTCGCGATGACGTAAGCGAGGGTCGTCTTCCCCAAGCCGGGAGGCCCGTAAAGAAGGACGTGGTCCAGAGGCTCTTTCCTCTTTCGCGCGGCCCCGATGAAAACCCCGAGATTCTTCTTCATCTCGGTTTGGCCGATGTATTCCTTGAGGGTTTGCGGCCTCAAAGTCAATTCGGAGGAAATGTCCTCTTCTTCCTTGACGGCGCTCAAAAGTCTAGACATGCGGGGTCGATTTTCCTTTCGCGAGTTTGCGCAAAGCCGCCTTCAAAGCGGCCTCTTCTGTCATATCGTCCGGAAGGCTCGTGATGGCGTCGTCGATTTCCTTGACGCGGAAATCGAGGTTCTTCAGGGCGCCTCGGACGCCGGGATAACGATCCGCTTTCTTCACCTTCTCGGGAATCGGGACGAGTTTACCGCGCAGATCGAGAATGATTTGGGAGGCGGCTTTGGGGCCGATGGCGGATAGTTTTTTAAGATAGGCGGCATCGCCTCTTTGGATGGCGGCGAAAAGGGCATCGGGCGTGGTGCTCCCAAGGGCGGCCATCGCCGTCTTGGCCCCAATCCCCTTGACCGAGGTTAGGCTCAAGAACGCCTTCTTTTCGTCAAGGGTCGAGAAACCGACCAAGTAACGGTCGTCCTGCGTTTGGATTTCGGACACATAGAGTTCGACCGGGTCGCCAAGCCCGAAAGAATCGGGTTTTGAGACGATGACGTCAAACCCGATGGAGCCTAGGTCGACCGATATCGATTGAGGTCCGACCTCGATGATTTTTCCGCGTAGCAATGAAATCATAATCAAATGTATAGAAAGAAGAATATAAGAATGGTCAAAAGAGAAGCCACAGCAGTGATTCCACACACAACCAGCGAATCAAAATACGGAATGTTTTGTGGGTTTGCATTCAGGGAAGACGCGTGCTTATTCATAATAATCGAACTCGAAATCCTGAATGCGGACGGTGTCCCCGTCCTTCGCGCCTTTCTCCTTGAGAGCCTCGTCGATGCCGATGCGCCCTAGATAAGAAATGAGCTGCGCGACGCCGGCATCGGTAGAGAGGTTGATCAAAGCGTATTTCTTCGTGACCTCCTCTCCGGTAATGATGAAGAGATGATCCGACGGATGGACGATCTCAAAGGGATCCTTCGGTGCATCGAGGTGCGCATCGTAGACCTTGAGCCCACCGATTTCCTCCTCCGGAACCGCGTAAGGCGTGAATTCGGGGGTTTTCTGAATCATCTCGAAGATTTTCTTCATCAAGAACGACACGTTTTCGTCGGTGATGGCGCTGATGCCGATGCTCTCGATTCCGGTTTTCTTGTCGAATTCGGCCTTCCGTTCTTCCGCGCCTTCCTCGTCCATCTTCGTGGCGACGACGATCTGGGGTCTCTTTTCAAGATTGGCCCCGAAATCCCTTAGCTCGGCATTGATGATGTTGTAATCCTCGAAAGGATCCCGCTCGCCCGACATGGAAACCATGTGTACGAGGACGCGGCAGCGCTCGATGTGGCGGAGGAATTGGATGCCAAGGCCCTTGCCTTCGTGG
>JAEDJP010000154.1 GCA_016296285.1 Bacilli bacterium | reverse complement strand
TCGAATTTGTAAGAACGCGGATTTAAATACGCTTACCCTCTTTCACCATTCTCGTGAGCACCATCTCGATCGTGGTGAAAGAGACATCCGGCAAGATCTCGCCGATCTCTTTTTTCGAGAGCGGGATCAAGGATTCGAGGACCGTCGTCTCGATGCGGCTTTCCTTGTTCACTTTCCTGGAATGGGCGACGGCAAACCTCTTATCCAATTCCTGATAGCACGCGAAGAGGGTCGTCAGGAAATCCGCGACGAAAAAGAAAGGGTCGTTGCCGTTCTTGTCCCAATCCGTCGAGGAGCGTCGAAGCGCTTCGTAGTACATCCCTTTTCGTTTGTTGATTTGTTCTTCGAACGAGATGAATTTCCCAACATCGAATCCCGCCTTGTAGAGAAGGAGCAAGGAAAGCAGGCGAGACATCCTGCCGTTTCCGTCCGAAAAAGGATGGATGCAGAGGAAATCCAAAATGACGCAAGGGATCAGCAGAAGGGGGTTGATCCCGTCGTCATCGCGGGCGTCCATATAGGCAAGAACAAGCTGTTCCATCGCCTTTTTCGTCTCTTTCGCAGGCATCGGGGCAAATCGAACGTGGCGCGATCCATCTCCCCGCACCTCCAGAATCACGTTGTCCTCTTTTTTATAATGCCCCGCGGCATCGGGTTTGGCGTTCCGAAGCAGCAAACGGTGCAAGTCCAAAATGGTTTGCTCGCTGAAAGACAGGCTCTCGTGCGAGGCATGGATGAGGGACAAGGCGTCGCGGTATCCCGCGATTTCCGCTTCGTTATGGTTGAGCGGGGCGCTATCCTGATTCACGATGGCGCGGATCCTCTCGTCGGTCGTCACGATTCCCTCGATGGCGTTGCTGCTCTTGACGGATTCACTTTCGCGACCTTCTCAAGTTCGAAATAAGCAACCGAAAAACGGGATTTTCTGATTTCGTCGAATGCTTTGAGGGAAGAGATTCCCATCATGAGATTCGCAAGACTCGCCGGGATGTTCCCGTTCTTTAGAAAAGAGTAATCAAACGTTCTCATCGTCCCCATCGTTTGTTTTTCCTGCATAGTTTTCACAGTTTTTTATGCATATAGTCAATTGTTTTCTGCATAATTTTTCTTATTTTTTATGCAGAAGGAGAATCTTCCGAAAGCCCATGCGGATCGTGGGGGACAAGGTGCAAAAAAGTTTTGAAACCGTCTTCCCATCTTTCGGAATATCCTTTATTCTCTTGGTGGGTAGGCGGGCTTCCCGCGACGAAACAACGATAGGGCCTCGCTGGGAGGAATTTTATCCTATACTTTTAGCGTTAACCTATACTTATCCTATACTTTTATCTATGCTTAGAAGGAGGATCCATGGACAGCATCATCAACACCTTTGAAAGCCTTCTCTCGCTCGGAAACGAATTCGAGTGGTTTGATTTCAAGAGGAACTGGTTTTCGAAAGACGGGATCGGGGAATACATATCCGCCCTTTCGAACGGAGCCGCCCTCGCGGGCAAAGAATGGGGCTATCTCCTTTGGGGGGGTCGAGGATACCGCCTTGCAAGTGGTCGGGACGGACGTGAATCTCGACCGAGACATCGATGGCGAACCTTACAAGCATTACCTCGCCCGGAACCTCAAGCCGAGCATTCCTTTTACGATCGAGACGTTCCTTTATGAAGAAAAGCGCATCGTGATGATGAGGGTTCCCGCGGCGAAATCCGTGGAAACCCGATTTCGGGGCGAAGCCTATTTCCGCCTAGGGTCCAGCAAGGAAAAGCTCTCGCGGTTCCCCGAATGGGGCCTCCGACTCGCGAGCGTCTTGAACCGCGGCTATCCCACCATCACGAACGTTCCCGCGCCCGATTACATCGAGGATTTGACCTTTCAAGGCTTGTTCATGTATTACGGCGCCCGCGGGCTCGAACTGCGGAAGGAGACGTTCGAAAAGGCCTTGCGCCTGCGGACCCCGGAAGGGGAATGGAACGTCCTCGCCTACATTTTGTCCGACCAAAACTCCATTTCCATCCGGGTTTCCGTCTTCTCCGGGACCAAAAAATACGATCCTCTTTTCTCCGTGAAAGAATTCGGGAACAAATGCATCCTTTATTCCTTGGACCAATTGCTCGAGTACGGGGATGCGATCAACATCGCGCAGGCAGACGAGCGCGGCCGAATCAGCGAGCGGAAAGACATTCCCCTTTTCGATATCGAGGCATTCCGCGAGGCCGTCCTCAACGCCTTTGTCCATGGGAAATGGCTCTCCTTGCTTGGGCCGACCCTCTCCATCTTCACCGACCGCATCGAAATCGTTTCCGTCGGCGGCTTGGCTCCCGAGCAGACGAAAAAGGGTTTCCTTGACGGGGCGAGCATCCCCGTGAACGAATCTCTCGCTTCCTTGTTCCTCCAGCTGCGTCTTG
>JAEDJP010000029.1 GCA_016296285.1 Bacilli bacterium | reverse complement strand
AGATAGCAGAAATGGGCATAGACGTTGTGGGCGTATTCGTTACGGGTCTTTGTGACCATGAAGAGATACTCGTAATCATGATCAGAAAAGAAGGGCTTGGAGCGGCTGCGGTCGAGTTCCTTCATTGCGGTGATGATTTGACCCATCGTCATGCGCTGCTCGTCGATGTGAAGGCGATTCATCTGGCTGTTGCCCGGTTGCATGTGAGCGAAAATTCTTTTAATGTTTTCCTCGATGCATTGGCAATACATCATGATTTCGCCAACCGTTTGGTTGAATTGCTCAATCGGCATGTCCATATGCAGGAATTGTACCCTAAACCGTGCCTAGAAAAACGGGGAAAGAGAGACAAAAGATGAAAATCGCTTCGTTCAACGTCAACGGGATCCGCGCGATCCTCCAGAAGGGCTTCGCCGACACATTCGAGAAGATATCCCCCGACATCCTTTTCCTCGAAGAATCCAAGTGGAGCGAGGATAGTCACGACACCTTTCCCTTCATGCCGGATGGCTACCACTGCTATTGGACCGTTTCCAAGGTCCGCAAAGGCTATTCCGGGGTGGTCGCATACGCCAAGGAAGAACCGCTTTCGGTCCATTATGGCTTGCTTGATGGCAAATACGACGACGAAGGACGCGTCATCACCTTGGAATATCCTTCCTGCTATGTTGTCGGCGCTTATGTCCCCAACAGCGGAGACGGCCTGAAGCGCCTCTCGTTCCGTCTCGAATTCGAGAAGGACCTGCTCGATTACTTCGCCATCTTGTCCCAGAAGAAGCCCATCATCTACACGGGAGACCTTAACGTCGCTCACGAAGAGATCGACTTGAAGAACCCGAAAGCCAACACGATGAATCCGGGCTTCACCAAAGAGGAGAGGAGCGCATTCACTCATTTGCTGTCGCAAGGATACAAGGACACGTTCCGCGAGCTTTATCCGGATCAAGTCACCTACTCCTGGTGGAGTTATCGCTTCCACGCGAGGGAAAAGAACGCGGGTTGGCGCATCGACTATTTCGTCGTTTCCGATTCCTTGATGGGCAAGGTCAAGGATTCCAAGATTCTCACGGATGTCATGGGAAGCGATCATTGCCCCGTCGTGCTCGACATCGATTTGTAACGTTTGAAACGTAACGAGGAGGACTTCTCTTGTCGAGAAATCCTCTTTTCGCATGATATAATCGGGAATACGATGAAAAACGGTTTCTTTGAGGCTACTAGGCCAAGCATCGATCGCGCGATCCTCAAACGTGGGGAGGCGATTTACGAGTCCGGGAACGTCGTTGTTTTGCGCGCGGACAAGGATTCGTTCGAAGCGAGAGTCACCGGCCAAGACGTTTATCGCGTCGAAGGCGAATTCGGGCCCGGAAAAGACCTCATGTACCTTTCTTGTTCCTGTCCTTACTTCCAAAGGACCGGCGAGATCTGCAAACACGCGGCCGCGACCTTGCTTGCCCTCGACGATGCCGACTTGCCCATCCATCGGGAACGCGTCGTTTCCCCCGCGAATTCGAGGCTCCAGACCCCCATGGCCGGGTTGCTTTCCGAGATGGAGCTCTTGCGTTATAGCAATCAGCAGCAATATTGCAGCGCCCTCAAGACGATCCTTCTTGAAGGTAAGGGAAAAGAAAGCCCCGAAAGCTACGAGATGTTGATGCGCCGGGCAGGAGAGCTTGCGATCCCCCGTCAATTCTTTGGGCAAAGCAACGCCGCCCTCTTTTCCTTGATCGATTTCCTGTTGGAAGAGCATTCCCCCGAAGAACGGTACCCATTCTTCCGCTTTTTGTTCCGGATTGAGACGCGGAGGACCAATCGAGCCTTGCTGCAATACCTTCTCAAAAGACCCGAGATCAAATCCTACATCACGCGCCTTGACGAGGAGGGGCTCATCAACCCCATCATCCTCCCAGACCTCGAAACATACCCCGACGACAACATTTACCTCTATGTGAGCGAGAACACGATCCTAAGGGCCGCGGGCAGCAAAGACTATTACCGGAGCGGCTTCGCCCGCATCGCGGACGCCGCGAACCAAAAAGGCTACGAGAAGGTGTTTCAGCACCTCCTTAGCCTTCCTCGCTTCGTCTTGACCCCGGAAGTGGACGGAATCCTTGCGAAGCATTGGCTTTCCCTCCCTCCAAGCGAGGAAAACCTTTTGTCATTCCTGCGTAGCGCGGCTTCTTTCGACCCGAGTTACGCATTGCTCATCCTTCGTAACTACCCTTCAGAGATGCGACGTGCCCATTACGAAAGCGCCAAGGTTCTTGGCCGTTCCATTAATTACGAGAACATCGAGCTCGCCTGCGGGGTTTACGTTCCTTCCACCCTCACGAGCTTCTACCGCATCGGTTTGAAGACGCTTTGCCTTTTTAAGGACGAGGTGCGAAAACTCGAACGTTCTTTCCTCGTCAAGGCCTTGCCAAAGACGATCGCGCGGGAAATCAAGGCTCTCGAAAAGAACCCGCGAAGCACCCCGACGACGATTCTCGAGGCCATCGAGGCATTCCAGGATATCCCCGAGGTCGTGATGTTGCTCCGCGAGCCGATGCTCGACACGCGCAGCAAAGAGAATTACAAGACAAGGCTCGCTTATCTTTCCCTTGTCGCGGACAAGCCCGAATTCGCCGGGCTCCGGAGGTTTTAAGATGCTTGCCCGTCAATTCTCGCCGGAACTCGTGCAAGTGCTCACGGACGCCAAGGATTCTTCCCAGGCGACAAAGAACTTTTTCGATGACCTGCAAAGCGGGAAGGCCACGGTGTTCTACCGCCTTCAGGAAAACCAATCCATCCTTTATGAAGCCATCGATGACGCCATCTACACGAACTGCACCGTCTACGTCGGGGGAAAGGCCACCGTCTATAGCTATGCGCCCGACATTCCTCAGGCCTTTGGGAAAACGCTTGCCCTTTACGTCTATCTCCGGGATACCGGCTCGAGCGACGAGGAACTCGCCCTCCGTTATGGCTCCAATTACGCTTCGCTTGCCCGCATCGGCTCGTTAAGCGGGCAGGAACTCGAAATCTTCTTGAACGCGAAAAAGGCCATCGCGGGCCTTTCGGCCACCTTGGAAAAGACCCGGATCGATCCCCCAAACCGCAAGGAATCCTCACCTTCCATCAATCCAAGCCTTCGCCTTTTCATCACGCGTGACGGGAACACCTTCTATCTCGATCTCGGGGTGCAAGGGAATGCCTTCCACAAAATATCCTCCATCAAGAATCTGGTCGAGAAAGTCAATGGCGGCGCCTTGCTCGCCGAAAGAGGAGGGGCGTATATCGATCTCTCCATCGACCGTTGGGATCCAGAAGATCAAAAAGTCATCTTCTTCTTGATGGGATTGCACGCGAAGGCCAGCACGTCGTATTACTACCGCGACCCTTCCGCCCTCACCGAGGAACAATTCGTCCGCCTTCTCCTCCTTTGGAAAGGACGGACCATCGATTACGGGGGAGACGAAGTTCAAATCGATCCCGAAGCCCATGACATCGCGGTCTCGCTTGACGATGAGGGACGCATCATCCGGGAAGGCAGCCATTCCCGTCCGATTGCGGTCTCGGGACTGACCGTCGCCCATTATTCCGGGCGTCGCCACCTCATCACGCTTTCCCGTTTCAAAAACGCCCAAGAAAAAGCCCTCTCTGAATTCCTCGATTCGAATCCGGACCTTCCTTATGGATTGCTGCAAGAAGAGATTTCAAACGAGATCCTCCCAAGGCTTCGACCGGATACGAACGTTTCGACCGAATTCCGGAAGAAAGCGCAAGCCTATCGGGCGGATATCGCCTTTTACGTCACCTATGATGACCAACATAGCGAGGACGTGTATTTAAGAACCGAGACGAAATACATCTGCAGGGGGCAGGAAATCACGAAAGAGGATTATCTTCTCACTCCCGGGGAGCATTACGAATCCTTCGCATCCGCGATCGCCGCGTTTGGCCTGCCTGAGCAAGGGAAAATCAAAGACGAGCAAGAGATCGGGCGCATCCTCGATTCCGATTTGAGCCTGCTTGGGCAATCCTGCGCTCTCTACCTTTCCGACAACATCTCGCCAAGCCTCGTGAAGCACAAGACCGGCATCACCCTGCGCACGAAAAGCGACGTGGATTGGTTCGAGGTCTCCTATCTAAGCAACGACCTATCCATCGAAGAGGTGAACGCGATTCTCAAGGCGTACCGCAAAAAGAAGAAATACGTGCGGGTGGGGTCCTCCTTTTTCGCGACGGACGACCAAGCTCTCGCAAGCGCGGTAGAAACGTTCGGGCTAAGCGACGAGGCGGATTCAATCGAACCCACGAGCCTTAAACTACCCTTGTATCAAGCTCTCAAATTGCAATCCGGAACGGGTCTTAGGGTCGACACGGACCGCCAACTCGAACGCCTTTTCCATGACCTTCTTCATTATTCTTCCATCGATGTTTCCGTTACTCCCGCGATGGAAGAGGCCCTTCGCCCTTACCAGCTCGATGGGGTGAAATGGATGGTGAACCTTGCCCAACATGGCCTTGGGGGCATCCTCGCGGACGACATGGGCTTAGGCAAAACCCTTGAGACGATCGCGGCCCTCCATTCGTTAGGAGAAAGCGAGCCCGTCCTCATCGTTTCCCCGAAATCGCTCATTTACAACTGGAAAAGCGAATTCGCCAAATGGGATCCGGAACGGTCCGCGACCGTCATCGTCGGCAGCAAGAACGAACGCGCTGCCATCGTGCGCGAAATCCCCAAAAACAAAGGGGGCGTCTATATCGTTTCCTACGATTCCTTCCGCAACGACGAGGATCTCTATGAGGACGTTTCGTTCTCCTGCGCCATCCTCGATGAGGCTCAATCGATCGCAAACGTCGGGGCCCAAAAAACAAGGGCGGTCAAAACCATCAAAGCCCAGCATCGCTTCGTCCTCACGGGGACGCCGATTCAGAATTCCTACATGGATCTTTGGTCCATCATGGATTTTCTCTTGCCCGGATATCTTGAGGGCTACAAGGAATTCCGCATGATCTATTCTTCCTTTGGCGACCAGAAGGAAGCAGAAATTGAGAAACTCGAACGCGAAATCGCCCCCTTCTTGCTCCGCAGGACCAAGGAAGAGGTCCTCAAGGAACTCCCCCCGAAAACCGAGGAAGTCCTCGTCGTCACGATGGAGGAGAAAGAACGGAAGATCTACGCGGCCTATCACGAGAACGCGGTCCTTTCCTTGAAGCAAGCAGGCGAAGACGGAAGGCAGAAAATCGCCTTGCTCGCCGAGCTCACGCGCCTGCGCCAGCTTTGCGTCGATCCGTCTTCCTTCCTCGAGGATTTCAAAGACGTCTCCTCGAAGCTCAACCAAACCGTCTCGATGATCGAAGTCGCGCGTCAAGGAGGCCACAAAGTCCTCGTGTTCTCGAGCTTCGTGACCGTCCTGAAACACCTCCAGAATCTCTTAAACGAGGGGGGCATCCTATCGTATTTGATCTACGGGGACACGCCCGCGGAAGAGCGCCTCGAGCTCGCGGACGAATTCAACGCCTCCAAGGATCCCTCGGTGATGCTCGTCTCCCTCAAGGCGGGCGGCACCGGGCTCAACCTCGTGGGCGCGGACATCGTCATCCATCTCGATCCCTGGTGGAACGTGGCCGCGGAAAACCAAGCAAGCGACCGCGCGCACCGCATCGGGCAGACGCGTCCCGTCTCCGTCTATAAGCTCGTGGCCCAAGGAACGATCGAAGAGAAAATCATCGAGCTGCAAAACAAGAAAAAGGGGCTTACGAGCATCCTCCGCGCGGCGGATGGGTCCGGCAATTCCCTCACGCAGGAAGACATCGACTTCCTTTTGCGATAAACTAGCGGAGTTTCCTTATGAGCGTCGATATCCTCACCATGGTTCTCACAAGCGTCTCGATGTCCGTGGACGCGATGACGGTCAACGCGACCAATGGCCTCGAAGAAAAGGGCATCAAGCAAGGGAAGATGGTCTTCCTCTCCTTCCTTTTTGGCCTCTTTCAATTCGGGATGCCCGTCCTTGGGTATTTCGTGGGGCAAACCTTCGAGCAATACGTCTCCGCCTATATCCCGTGGATCGGTTTTGGACTTCTCATGCTTCTTGGCATCAAATCCCTCATCGACTGGATCAAGGAAGCCGTGGAACGGAAAAAAGGCGGTCTCGAAGAACCGCGAGAACGCAAGATCGGGGTCGGCAGGATGTTCGTGGAAGCCATCGCCACATCCATCGACGCCCTTTGCATCGGATTCGCCTATATGTGGTTGCCCGTCGGGGAAGCCATGCTCTTCTTTGGCATCATCGGCGTCACGACGTTCGTCCTAAGCTATCTTGCGATCGTCTTGGCCAAATGGCTCGCGAAATGGTTGCAGAACTGGGCGGGATTACTCGCCGCGCTGGTCTTCATGGGCATCGCCATCAAGATCCTTCTCGAGGGCATTTTGCCTTGAGGCCATTTTGAGCGGATCCCCTTGGGAAGCGCGGATCGTCCGCAAAAGAGGAATGCTTAAGATCGCGACCGCGGCGCAGGAAACGATGCTCGAGACGATGCGAAGGCCAAGGATCGGCAAAGTGACCGCGAAGGAATAGCCGATGATCGTCGCGTCGAGCAATTCCACCCCTGCGTTGACGAGGGTCACGAAGAGGCCGGCGATGACGCTTGCGATCGCATAGAACACAAGATGGAGATCGATATGGTCTCCTTTTTTGCGGAACGGCAAATCAAATAGTCCAATGATAAGGGCGCGGAAAGAGGGGGACCAAAGCCATAACGGGGTGGTCGGCCCGATGCCATAGGACGAGGTGAGCTGGATGATCGTCTCGCCGAGCAATGCGACGATAAGGCCGTCCGCCATGCCGAAATAGCACGTCGCGAACACGACGGTCAAACCCGAAAAGGCGATATGGATGGGCCCTGCTTTGATCGTGAGCTTCGCCAAGACGACGAAGATCCCGACGAGCATGCCATCCATGCACATGCGGCGGATTCTCGAATTTCCCATAATCAATCTCCTTGATCTGGGAGGCGCGTGCCGCAAAACGAAACGACGTCCCAAGCGGCTGCGACGTGACACCGCGGAGGGAATCCCTCCTTCGTCCTTGGGCGACCTCCCATCCCAAGGCACTTAACGCATCACGCCTACTCTTGGATTGCGGCACCTCGAAATC
The DNA here is from genome assembly GCA_016296285.1 of Bacilli bacterium. GTDB lineage: Bacteria > Bacillota_I > Bacilli_A > RFN20 > CAG-826 > Alloenteromonas. The sequence goes on along the minus strand of JAEDJP010000029.1, from coordinate 5,366 downwards.
TCGAGGCGGCATTAGCATAGCAAAGAAAAAGAAAAGGGGCGAGACCTTTCATCCGCCCCTTGGGGGTTCCTACTCTCCTTTCCCTTCTTCCTGAGGGGATTCCGGTTCCTTTTCCTCGATGATTTCCGCGGGGATGTCCTCTTCTTCTTCGGCTTTTTCAAGTTCCTCCAAAAGCATGGGGACGGGGTGCTTGAAATGGTAAATCGCCTGGAAGACGTAAACGACGGCGTAATAGCAAAGGGCGATGCCGAGGGCAAACCGGAAATAGACGATTCCTTCCTCGAGCCAAACCCAGCCATTGACGAAGGCGAGGATGTCGAAGACGAGGACCGGCAACGCCATCGGGAGAACGAGGGCTTTGTCGAGCATCGAGTTCTTCTTGCGGCGCTTTTCCGAGACGAGGCACCAAACGAAGTCGACAATGAACCAAACCACGCCGACAAGGGTGAGGATCGCGAACACCCAGCGTTTCCAGTCGGCGACCGTGATCACCTCGAACAGGAACAAGGGCCCAAGAACGGCGAAGATGACGGCGAAAAGCAAGAGCTCGCCGCTATAGATGAGCTTCATCTTTGTGACATCATCAAGCTTTTTCTTCATCGGATTCCATTCCTTTCTTTTGGGATTTCTTTCGCTCTTCTGCCTGCAAGTCCTTCCCGTCTTTCACGAAATGGTGATCGATGTGCTTCCATTGCGGGCGGATGAAGGCCGCCATCGCGGCGAAGAGAGGATCGACGACGTTATAAAGGGGGAAGAGGATCGAATAGAGGACCGTCTTCCATAAGGGGAGGAGGAAGTGCTTCCATTCGCGGATGATGACGACGAGGTTGATGAAGAAGCCAGAGACGTAGGCCCCCGCGAAGAGGGTGATCACGTAATTCAGGAAGTTCGACCAGTTGAAGTAACCGGAATCCCCGATCGTGAGGAAGAGGATGATGCTCGCGATCTGGTAGAGGAATCCAACCCAGAAGAAGACGAAACTGAGGGGGAACGTCTGCCAGAAAATGTCGTATTTGCTCCAAGTCGGTTTCTTGAAAAAGCTCTTGAACAGTTTCCCGCCGTACATCTTGAAGGCGAGGAGACCGCCTCTTGCCCAACGGACGCGCTGACGCCACAAGAGCTTCAAGGTCGTCGGTTGCTCTTCGTAGAAGACCGCTTCCTCGGAATAGCCGGTTTTATAACCCCTGGTCGTGAGGTCCATGACGGTCTCGAGGTCCTCGGTCAAGGAAGTCCATTTCCAGCCGCCATCCGCGAGGATATAGGAACGGAGGGTCGTCGAGGGACCGTACATCTCCTGAGCGGTTTTGAGGATGGAACGGGCGCGCAAGCCGTTCACGGAATGGCCGAATGCCTGAACGCCGCACATCGCGGAAATCCAGTTCTCGGAAAGGTTCTTGGAATTGCGGTACGCGACGCATTCGTCCGCGCCCGTGGCTTGAAGGAAATTGTTGATCTTGGTGATGTAATCGGGAGCGGGAACGTTGTCCGCGTCAAGGGTCGTGTAGGCGTAGAAAGATTTCTCGATGTCCATCTCCTTGGCCATCTGTTCCACGAGATAATGGAGCCCGAAACCCTTGGAACGCTGGGTCGGGTCATGATGCTCATAGACATGGGCCCCGCATTCCCGCGCGATTTCCGCGGTGCGGTCGGTGCAATTGTCCGCGACGACGAAAATCTCGATAAGCTCTTGGGGATAATCCTGATGACGGATGCACTCAATCAAGTTCGCGATGACCTTCTCCTCGTTCCAAGCGGTGATGATGAAGGCATACTTCTTGTCTTTCGGGGCTTCCGGATAGCGGCGGCAGCGGCCGAAGACGCCGAGAACGAAATAGAAAGCGCGGTACGCGGTGAAAATGCCAAGCAAGGCTAGGAAGCCGGAAAAGATGGCTTGCAGGTATCCTTGCGCGGGGACGGGTTGTCCTTTCGACAAGGAATCCATGATGATGTCGATCCCGAAGAATCCGTAAATCCAGTTAAGGACGGCTTGCCAAAAATCTTGCATACGGGGGCTATTTTATCCTCTATGCCCTAGAAGGGCAACCAACGGAAGATCGCGGGTTCATTCCCCCTCGAGGAATCGTTTGCCGCTTTCGAAGGCCGGGGCGACTTTCTCCCCGACTTTCCGGTAACTATGGCTGAACGAGTCATAGCAGACCGCTTGGGCAAGGTCGAGGTCGAACTTCCCTTGCTCGTTGAGGCAGTTTTCCTCGGCGAGGACTTCGACGATCTTGCCGTAAACCATCCCGGTCTCGGGATCTTCGTGGTCAAGAAGGCAAACGAGGGCGAAGGGGAACTCATCGATGACCGGCGCGGCGGCTTTTAAAGAACGGCTGGCATGGAAGCCAACGCGCCCCAGCTTGTCCTTGATTTCCTTCCCGGAGGCGATGCCGAAGAAATCCGCTTCCGCGGCGGTGTCCGCCGTCGCGAAGGTCAAGGTGAAAGCCCCGGTCCGGTGGAAATTCTCGTTCGTTTTATGGTCGGGGCTCAAGCAGACGCCGACCATGTCCGTGTCGATGGGGCAACCCCAGGCCGCATTCATCACGTTGACCGTGCCATCCTCGTTATAGGTGGCGATCAAAATGACGGGGCAAGGGTTAATCGCGGAAGAGAGTCGATACGATTTTTTCATACATGGGTCCTTTCTTTTATTCCGTGCGCAAGGCATTGACGGGGTCTTGTTTGGCCGCCGCGCGGCTCGGGATGAGGCCGGCGATGATTGTGAGGAGGATCGAGATGGCGAAGACGATGAGGGCGGTCCACCACTGGAGGTTCGCGATCATTCCGATGTTGAACGTGCGCCCGACCGTGAGGTTCAGGATGAGCTCGAGGACGTAGGTCAAGGCCAAACCGAAGAGGCCGCTTGCGGCGCCGATCATGAGAGTCTCCGCGTTGAAAAGGTGGGAGACGTCGCTCTTCCGGCCGCCGAGGCTGCGGATGACGCCGATTTCCTTCACGCGTTCCATGACGGAAACGTAAGTGATGATGCCAATCATGACGGTGGAGACCACGAGACTCAACGCGGTGAAGCAAATGAGGGCGATGGTCACGATGTCGATGATGCCGTTGATGATGCTGATGACGACCTCGAGGTTGTCCGTGTAATGGGTCTCGGTCTGGTCGGCGAGGGCGATGATTTCGCCCGTGCTCAAGGCGATGTCGCCCTTTCCCCATTGGTCGAGATAATCCGTGACGAGGTATTTCGAATCGAAATTCTTGGGATAGATCTTGATCTTGGAAGGAAGATCCTCGCCCCCGACGTCGCGCAACGACAAGGTCGCGGTCTTGAGGATCGATAGGCCCGTCCCGGAGGAAGAGCCGCTTGAAGAGCCTCCGCCCATGGAGGCCAAAAGGTCCGTGAGGCCGTTTTGGCTCCCGATGAGGCCATACCCATGATAGGGTTTCCCTTCGAACTGGAAGCTGAAGTCATACCCGATGCCGTTGATGAGGGTGATGTTGCCAATCCCCGTCTTCTGGGTGATGACCATGGAGGAATAGCCGGAGATTTGCTTGTTATCGTTGTTGTTGACGAAGTCCGAGATGAAGGAAGCGATCTTGCTTTGGAGATTGTCCTGCAGGAAGCGCTTCGCGAAGGCCGGGGTGTAATAAAGGCCAGCGTCCATGCAGCCGTAGTTCGTTCCGGGCTTCGGGGTCAAGACGCCCGTGATCTTCATTTTCGTGCCCGTCGTCCAAGATGGATCGGCGAGGTAATCGTAAAGGTAGGGCTGATAGCAGGTCGTGTCCTCGGTGTATTCCTTGCCATAGCCCGGGTTCTCCGTGAAGACCGTGTCGTTCGGGTAGTAATAGAATTCCTTGCCGAGCAAATCGTCGATGCTGATGGCTTGCTGTTTCTCCCAAAGCTCGGGGTCGAAGAGTTCCTCGTTCTCGCTGAAATGGTACGCGGCATTCGTGAACTCGTCCTGCGAATAATAGCCAAGCAGGGTGAGGATGAATTCGGAAATCTGGTTGTGGTGAGTGAGCACGAGGACGACTTCGTCTTCCGCGTCGGGGTATTCGCCGGCGACCACGTCATATTGGGACAAGACGTAGTCCTTCGCGTCGAGGCATTGCCCGATCGCGTCCGTGTATTGGTCGACCATGCCGCTATAGGCGGAGAATTTGCCATCCTGCAGGACCTCGAGGATGTTTTGGCACATCGTCGTGATGCAGGAAATGGAATAAAGGTCGCTTTCCTCGTGGCCGTGCATCTGCATCTCGCAGGTCGTGTAGAGGTTGTTCTTGATGTTCAGGCCGTACTCCTTGGCGATCGCGGCATAATACTCTTCTGGCATGTCGTCGACGAAGCGGAGGTATTCGGGGGTGATGACGTTCTTGACCGAGGCGGCTTCCAAGGTGTCGTCCGTCTTGATCAAGGCCTCCATCATGAACTGGATGTCGATCTTGCCGTCCTCATAAGAGCTCACGAGGGCTTGCCCGGCGGACATCTGGGTCGTCGCGGACATGAGGGAAGCGAGGTCGAGCCCCGATTCCGAGACGGTGACGGGGTTGCCCGAGAGCATGTCGTCCTGGATGCTCGCGATGTAGCCGCGCACCCCTTGGGACACCGCGAGGACGGCGGAGACGCCGACGATGCCGATGGAACTCGCGACGACGATGAGGGAGGTGCGGCGGAATTTGGACCAAAGGTTCTTGGCGCTCAGCTTGAAGGCGGTCCACCAGCTCATCTTGGCCTTTTCCTGCACGGAAGGCAAAGCGGGGGCCTTGGCCCGTTCCGCTTCCTCTTCCTCGAGGGAATAGGGGGCCGAATCGCTTTTGACTTCGCCATCCAGCAGCTCGATGATGCGCGTGGAGTAGCGTTCCGCGAGATTCGGGTTGTGGGTAACCATGATGACGAGCTTCTCTTTCGAGATCTCCTTGATGAGGTCCATGATCTGGATCGAGGTCTCGGAATCAAGCGCCCCGGTCGGCTCGTCCGCGAGGAGGATGTCCGGTTCGTTGACGAGGGCGCGGGCGATCGCGACCCTCTGGCACTGGCCGCCCGAAAGCTGGTTCGGGTGCTTCGCGTACATCCCGCTTAAGCCGACGTCATCCAAGGCTTTCTTCGCTTTGGCGATCCTCTCTTCTTTCTCCATGCCCGCGATTGTGAGAGCGAGCTCGACGTTCTCGAGGATCGTCTCGTGGGGAATGAGGTTGTAGGATTGGAAAACGAAGCCGATCTTGTGGTTGCGGTAGACGTCCCAATCGCGGTCCGTGTATTGCTTCGTGGAAACGCCATTGATGACGAGGTCGCCGTCCGTGTAATGGTCAAGTCCCCCGATGATGTTGAGGGTCGTGGTCTTGCCGCAACCAGAGGGGCCGAGGATGGAGACAAATTCGTTTTTGCGGAAGTTGATGGAAATCCCCTT
>JAEDJP010000153.1 GCA_016296285.1 Bacilli bacterium | reverse complement strand
TTTATTGACATCCTTCGGATTCGGGACAACATTTATGCAGACCAGATGATCGTGTTCATGATGGTCGCAAAATATTGGGAAAGGATCGGGGATCATGCCGTGAATATCGGGGAATGGGTCGACTATTCCTTGACCGGCAGCCACAAAATGAGTTGAGAATGGGATATCGGATTTACGCGGTTGACGATGAACAGGCCTTGCGCGATTTGTACGCGATGGCCCTTGGCATGTCCGGAATGGAATGCGAGACATTCAAGGACGGACAAGGCCTTTTCGACGCCCTTTCTCGCCAAATCCCCGATTTGATTCTCCTGGACATCATGCTCCCAGGGATGAATGGTCTTGAGATTCTCGGCCGGTTGAAATCGACCCCGGCTTATCAGGATATCCCCGTGATCATCGTTTCCGCGAAAGGGAGCGAAATGGATAAGGTGACCGGCCTCAATGCTGGCGCGGACGATTATCTCGAAAAGCCTTTCGGGGTCATGGAATTGACCGCCAGAATCAAGGCGAATATCCGCAAAAAAGCCCCAGCGGAAGCCTTTGTCTACAAAGACTTGTCGTGGAATCGCCAAGCCCGGGAAATCTCTTTGGCAGGGGCCCCTCTTCCTTTGACCTTGACGGAATACCTGTTGCTGTCCTATTTCCTCGAGCACACGGGAATCGCTTTGAAGAAAGAAACATTGCTCCGTGATGTGTGGGGCATTTCCTGTGATGTTGAGACGAGAACACTTGATATTCACGTCAGCAAATTGCGCAAGAAGATGCAGGGGTCGGGAGCGTCCATTCAAACGATTCGGGGGGTCGGATTCCGGCTTCAATGAAAAAGAAAATCGTCCTCCTCACCTCTGGCTTGTTGCTTGCCTCCCTCGGCGCGGTCTTTGGATGCGGCGTCGGGCTCGCGAGTCGTGCGCTTGTCGAGGAGGCCAAGAGCAACGTCGTTTCTCTTGCAAAAGCCTATCTTCAGGCGTTCGATGGAAATATCGCTTCCATGTCCCCCGCGGATGAGAACGTCCGTGAAACGATCATCGCTTCCGACGGCACGGTCCTTTGGGATTCGAAGGAAGATGCCGCGGGTATGGAAAATCACCAAAACCGCGAAGAGGTGATGGCCGCTCTCTCGGGCAATCCATCGACCTTCGTCCGGCCCTCTTCGACGCTTGGGGTCGAGGCGGTTTATTATGCAGAATGCAAAACGGTCGACGGGGAAACCTATGTTGTGCGAGTCTCCTATGAAACAAGCGCCGCAACCCGTTTCTTAAGCGGTTATGTCCCGTGGATGATCGTCATCACCCTTACCGCGGTCGGTTTTGGGGCCTTCCTTTCCTCTTGGTTCGTCGGGAATGCCCTTCGCCCCCTCAAAGAAGTAGAGGAACGGCTTGGAGAGGTCGCGAAAGGAGAAGCGCCCGCCCCCATCGTTTCCTCCGATCCGGAGATTTCGCCGTCCCTTTCCGCCATCGATGACATCGCGACATCCCTCTCGCGATCCATGAAAGCTTTGGACGAAGAAAAGAAGAACATCGCCACCGTCCTTTCTTCCGTGAGCGACGGGATTCTCGCCTATCGTGGCGAGACGATCCTCTTCAGGAACCCCGCCTTTGATGAGGTGTTCCCCTTGATGGGTTCTGCCCTTTCGGAAGACGTGAGGGTCATCATCGAGAAGCAAGAGGTCAGCTTTGTCAAAAACGGGGCGACGTACCTATGCAAATACAACGAAAACGATACCCTGTCCCTCTTCGTTTTCACGAACATCACGGAAGTCGCCGATAAAGAGAAAAAACAGCAGGAATTCTTCGATGCCTCAAGCCACGAGCTCAAAACCCCGTTGACCGCGATTCGCGGATTCAACGAATTAACGCTGCTCCAAACTCAGGAAGACAGCACGCGCGATTGCGCGCTGCGCATTCAAAAGGAAACGGATCGCATGCTTGCCCTCGTGGGTGATATGCTGCGCCTCGAGTCGCTTGAAAACGCCCCTGCCCAAACGGAGGAAATCCACTTGGGTTCCTTGGCCCGGGAAATCGTAAAGGAATTGGAACCCGTCGCATCGCAGAAAAAGATTTCCGTCGGGGTCGATGGGGATTTTGTCTTCTCCATGAAACGGGATGATGCATACTCCTTGCTCAAAAACCTCATGGAAAACGGCGTCCATTATGGTGTCGAAAAAGGGCATGTCCGCGTCCGGTTCCAAAAAGACGGCTTTGTCGTGGAAGACGATGGCATCGGCATTTCCAAGGAATATCAAGCCCGGGTATTCGACCGTTTCTTCCGCGTCGACAAATCAAGGAGCCGCGCCTCGGGAGGGACGGGGCTTGGCCTTTCCATCGTGAAGGGCATCGTCGAACGCTATGGGGGCAAGATATCTTTGATTTCAAAACCGGGATTTGGGACCAAGATCACGGTATCCCTTCCCGCCTAAGATTCCGCGGACCCCTTCGAGGGTCTTTTTGGTTTTCTTAA
>JAEDJP010000152.1 GCA_016296285.1 Bacilli bacterium | reverse complement strand
AAGGAATTCGTCGAGAAGATGAAGGAAGCCAAGGAGAAGGGCCAGGATTCCTTGATCGGCCAATTCGGCGTCGGCTTCTACAGCGCCTTCATGGTCGGCAAGAAGATCGAGGTCTATACCCGCGATATCAAGGGCCATGCCTACAAATTCGAATCCGACGGCGTCGAGACCTATTCGATCGAGGATGATGAAAACCCGTTCCTGCAGGATTCCGGCACCGCGGTCCGCGTCTATCTCAAGGACGATGAGGACGACGAGAAATACGGGGATTACCTGAAGGAATGGAACATCACCCACCTCGTCAAGCAATATAGCGACTTCATCCGTTATCCCATCAAGATGGCGGTCACCAAGTCCGTGCAAGACAAGGACGAGGAAGGCAAGCCCATTGAAGGGAAATACCATGACGAGACGGAGATCAAGACCCTCAATTCCATGACCCCGATCTGGAAGAAGGCCAAGAAGGATGTCACAGACGATGAGCTTGCCTCGTTCTACAAGTCCCGCTTCAACGACTACGAGGAGCCCTTGTTTTCCCTCTTCGTCAAAGCCGAGGGCACCCTCTCTTACGACGCCGTCCTCTTTGTCCCGAAGCACGCGCCCTATAACCTCTATAGCCAGAACTACGAGAAAGGCCTCGCCCTCTACGCGAAAGGGATTTTCATCGAGGAAAAGAACAAGGAACTCGTCCCGGACTACCTCAAATTCGTCCGCGGCCTCATCGATTCGGAGGACCTTTCCCTTAACATCTCCCGCGAGATGCTGCAGAAGAGCCCATTGCTATCCAAAGTCGAGAAGAACATCGAGAAGAAGCTCGTTGAGAAACTCAAATCCCTGCGGAAAGAGGATCCCGAGAAATACGCTGAATTCTACAAGAATTACGGCAATTTCCTCAAATTCGGCATTTATTCCTCCTATGGGGCGAAAGCCGAAGACTTGCAGGATTTGCTCCAATTCCCCCACCTCAACGGGGAGAAGGACATCACCTTCGCCGAGTACAAGGAAGGCCTCAAGGAAAACCAGAAAGCCATCTATTACGCTTCGGGCAAGACCGTTGAATCCCTCAAGATGCTCCCCGCTATCGCAAGGTTCAAGAAATCCGGGGAAGACGTCCTCTTCTTGACCGGGGACATCGACGAGTTCACCATCCAGATGATCCCGGAATACGAGAAACTGCCATTCAAGAACATCTCGACCCTCGATCCCGAAGAGCTCGGGGAAGAGGAGAAGAAGCGCCTCGACGTCCTCAAAACCGACCATAAACGCATCCTCGACGACCTTTCTACCGCTCTCGCGGGCAAGGTCGCGGAAGTGACCTTCGACCTTGGCCTAGAAGACGCCCCGGTCGCGATCGCCACGAAAGCCGGCCTTTCCCTCCAGATGGAAAGCGTCCTCAACGAAAACCCCGGGGTCGCCCCCGAGGAGAAGGTTGAGGCGGAGAAGGTCCTCAAAATCAATCCCGACCATCCCCTCTTTACGGCCATCCAAGGCGTCACGGACGAGGAAGAGGTCTCCCGCATCGGCCACGTCCTTTACGACGAAGCCCTCCTCGCGGAAGGGTTCGACATCGAGGACAAGCCCGCGTTCGTTAAGAACTTAAACGCCCTTCTTGCCAAGGCCTATCCCCCGAAGAAAGAAGAGAATTAACGGGGACGCGCATAGAAACCCGCCCGTCGCGAAGACGGGCTTTTCTTTGTTTCGGATCGTTTCTTTCCCCGCGACAATTCGCGCATGGGTGCGATAATAAAGAAGAAGGAAGAAACGCCATGGAACCCCGTAAAACCATCCACGTCATCTCGAAGCGAAAGGAAGTCGAGATCCCCCTCGATTCCATCCTCTACATCCTCATGAAGCGCAAGATCGCCGAGATCCACGTGACGGGCGGGAAAACCTATGAGACGAGGGCCACGTTCGGGACGCTTTGTTCTTTCCTCGACGAGCGTTTCCTGCTCGTCTGCCGGGGCTGCGTCGTCTCCGCCCTCGCGATCCACGACATTGCCAAGAAAGTCGAGCTCAATAACGGCGAATCCCTCGATTACACCCTCCGCAAGAAAAAGGCCCTGCGAAACGAGCTGAAGGCCATCCGGTCCAAAGTCCTCCATACCCTCTCCGACCGCAACGCCGCCTTGAGCGAGGAGGATTACCGCCGGCGCTACCAAGGCTTCGACCGCGTCCCCTTCGCCTTCGCCGACATCGAGATGGTCTTCAACGCGGAGAAGCTCGCGGTGGACTGGATCTTCCGCTATGGCAACTTCGCCCTCGCCGCCCTCGAGAACAAGCCCTTGGAAGAACTCCTCGGCCATTCCTTCGGGAGCATCTTCCCCAACATGGATTCCAAGTGGCTCCGCTGCTACGAACGCGCGGCCCTCTTCGGGGAGACCCTCGAGATTACGGACTATAGCCCCGAGATCGGAAAGACCCTCAAGATCCTTTGCTTCCCGACCCTTGAAGGCCATTGTGGC
>JAEDJP010000151.1 GCA_016296285.1 Bacilli bacterium | reverse complement strand
TTTGTAGATGTGTTTGAGATTCAGGCTTGCCATAAAATGCTCCTTTCCTATTCCTTGACCGCTCCGGCGGACATTCCGTTGATCATGTATTTCACCAAGCAGAAATAGAGGACGACGATGGGGATGGCAATCACGATGGATCCGGCGGCGAAACGGGCGAATTCCGTTTCCCCGAGGGACATGAGGCCGACGGCCACGGTATAGAGGTCCTTGTCCTGAAGGAGCATCTTCGGGAGGATGAAGTCACTCCAGGGCCAGGTGAAGGACGTAAGGGCGGTATAGACGAGCATCGGCTTCGACATCGGGAGGATGAATTTCGCGAAGATTTCGAAGTTGGTTGCCCCGTCGATGCGCGCGGCTTCATCAATCGAATAGGGAATCGTGTCGAAGAAACCCTTCTGGACCATGTAACCCATGGGTGCCTGGGCGGAATAGATGAGGATGAGGCCCCATGGCTGATTCACGAGATGGAACTGGGTCATGATGAGGTAGACCGCGATCGTACCCATGAAAGAAGGGAACATCCCGAGGACGAGCGTCGCCTTCATCATCGCCTTGCGGGAACGGAACCGGAAACGGGACATGCAGTAGGCGGTCAAGATGGTGAGGAAAGTGCCAAGCACGCAGCTGCACGTCGCGATGAAGAGAGTATTGAGGAACCAGCGGCGGTAGTTGTACATCACCGTGTCGCTGAAAAGGAGGACAAAGGAGTCGATGCCGTATTCCTTTGGGAAAAATCCATCGAAGGAATAGATAGACCCAGATTTCGAAAAAGACGCGAGGATGAGCCAAAGGCACGGGAAGAAAAAGAGGAACGAGACGATGAGGAGGACGCAATAGGTGATGATGACGTCCAAGGTTTTCTGGGTGCGCCGAAGCGCGGTTCGGTTCTTGATCATCGGAACGTTTCCTCCTCTTTATAAGCCGGCGAGAGGATGTAAACCCCGAGCGATATCACCGAGGTGATGATGAAAATCACCAAGCTGATGGCCGCGCCGACCGAGTAATAGTTGTTGTCGATGGACATGTTGTAGAGCCAGTTGATGAGCAAATCCGTGTCCGAGGCAAGGAAATAGCCATCGGAATAAAGGCCCCCGCGCAAGAAATAGAAGATTCCGAAGTTGTTGAAATTCCCGATGAATTGCGAAATCAAAACGGGCGTTGTCGCGAAGATGACGTAAGGCAAAGTGATTTTGCGGAACTGACGGAAAGCGGAAGCCCCATCGACGCGCGCGGCCTCATAGAGGTCGGGGCTCAGATTCGAGAGAATCCCGGTTGCAAGCAGCATCGTCGAAGGGACGCTGATCCAGGCGTTCACCGCAAGACCGATGAGACGGGACGACCATTTCGCGTCCAAGGAAAGGAACCCGATCTTGTCTTGCCCCATAAGCGAGAGGTAATAGTTGATGGGACCCCCGTACGAGAACATGAATTTGAAGCCAAGCAACGTGATGAAGCCGGGAATCGCGTAAGCCAAGACGGGGAAGGCGCGCCAGATGGCCTTACCCTTGACGCATTTCTTGTTCAGTAGCAAAGCAAGGCCGAGACCGGCGAAGTAGTTGATGGCGGTAGAAAGGACCGCCCACAGCATGTTCCACCCGAAAATCTTGAAGAACGTGGGGGCGAATTGGCCAAGGCTCAGGATCTTGTTGAAGTTCGCGAGACCAACCCAATCCACGAGGGCAGGAGGGATGATGTCGCCCCCGTAGTTCGTAAAGGCGATCATGATCATGAACAGAATCGGCAAGACGCTGAAAACCATGACCCCGGCCACAGGCAAAGCAAGGGCGGTTTTGTAGAAGGATTTGTCGAACAGGTTCGAGACGTCTTCCTTGAAAGAGGAAGCTTTCCGGAGCGTCTCGCTCGCGCATTGCGTCCGGTAGCAATCCTTGATGTTCGCGATGTAGAGAACGAGATAGAAAACCGTCAGGATGAGGGCCAGTAGACCCATGATCAACATGACGACCGAATTGTCGCCTTGCACCCCGTACCATTCGTTGCTTTCCTTCGATCCAAGGGTGAAAAGGCCGAAGAGATCCGCCGCGCCGGTCAAGACGAAATAGACGACGAATAGGATTTGGATGATGAGATAGAGGGCGCCTTTGGCGTATTGGCGATAGAGCATTTGGCCAAGACCCATGACGAAGAAAGAGGCTGTGACTTTCCCGTCTCCTTCTTTCAATATCTCTTTCGCGCCTCTCGCTTTTTCCGTGCAATAGTGGCCTATGCTGACGAGAAATGCTGGAACTTTCATGTCATTTCCTCCTAATTGCTCAAGGTGTGAATGGCGTCATAGATTTGCCGGTCCACGTTTTCGAGCCCTGCTTGGATGGCCTCCAACGTCTCATATTTTCCCTTGCCCTTGAGAACATCGTCCGCGAGCTGGGCACAGAACGTCTGAAGCGGGGTCCACACCTGCGAGAGTTCGCGAACGCTCGGCATGACATAGATCGAGCCGCTATCCAAGTTGTT
>JAEDJP010000150.1 GCA_016296285.1 Bacilli bacterium | reverse complement strand
GTCGACCGCCCTTTGCTGATCCGCGGTCAAAGGATAGGGGAATTCCGCCTCGAACTGGCGCTGAAGATCATCGTCCGGCGGGAAGCAGAAACCTTTGTTTCGGATGCGGGCGCCGTAAAGGGCGATAAGGCGATCGGCCAGTTCGTTGATCCGTTGCCGGATCTTGGCTTTCTTTTTGTCCCAATCCTTCCCGGAAAGGCTCGAGAGCTTGGGGGCGACGCCTTCCCTGCCGGCGTATTTCCGCACGAGGCGGAATTGCTCAAGAGGGACATAGAGGTATTGCTTGTCCGCGTATTCGATGTGGAGATAATCGCGATGCACCCCGTCGACCTCGATGGTTTGGATGTCGAGGAAACGACCGATGCCCTTGTATTCGTGCACGACATAATCGCCGGGCTTGAGTTCTTCGTAGGACCTTAGGATCGTCGCTTCTTTGAAACGGCTCACGAAACGTGAGGAGACCGCGCGGTTCCGGAAGAGCTCCGCGCTTGAAAGATAGGCGATGCGCAACGAGGGAATCTCGAAACCTTCCGAGATGGGCTTTGTCATGATGCCGAGTTTGCCTTTAGGCAAGGAATATCCCTCGACGGTTTCGAAGGGGATTTTGTTCTCGTTCAAGAGGCCGACGACGGTTTCCCTTTGATGGGAATCGGGCAAGGAAAGAACCACGTGATCGTTCACGGACAAATAACTTTGGATCGACGGGGGGATCGCGGCCAAAGAGGTGCCGGTCAACGAAATCCGGTGAACCGCGAACGGCGCGTCGCTTGGCTTCGTCGAAAAGGGCGACCCGCGGAAAAGAAGGGACCCATCCCCCAAGGAATCGGCTTCTCTCCGATAGGGTTTCAGCCCGGAAAGGGCGCGGCCACCCGAAGCGAGCTCGGCGTAAAAGGTCGTCGCTTCGACCTCGAGCCTGCTGCAGGCTTCGAAGAACCCGGCCTCATCGGGGAGATAAACAGCTTTCGGGGCAAAATAATCGAGAACGCTATGCGGTTTTCTAAGGGCATAGCCCATGTATTTGTAATTCGAGACGGGGTAACGGGAGGAGGCGAAATCCTCCAAGACGGCGCTTACCTCGCTCGATAAGAGTTCCGCGGTCCGAGGCGCGAACGAGGCGAAACCTTTCCGTTGTTCTTCGAGATCCTCGCTTGCCCGGGCAAGAAACGCTTCTTTTTCCTCGGGAGACAAAAGAAGGTCGGTCGCGGGCAAAATCGTGCAAGCCTTTTTCTTTTCTTTCGACTCTTGGCTCTGCACGTCAAAGAGCTTGATGTCCTCGATTTCATCATCGAAGAACTCGATGCGGATGGGGTCGAGTTCCGAGACGGAATAGATGTCGAGAATGTCGCCACGCGAGGCGAATTGAAGGGAATGCTCGACCTTATTGACTGCCTGATACCCCATCTCGACGAGGGTTCCCTTGAGTTTTCGGTAATCGACGACATCCCCGACACGCAAGGAAAGGGTGCGCTCTTGAAAGACCTTGGGGTCAGGCAAAAACCGCAGCAAGGCGCTTGGGTGGGTCACGAGGATCTTGGGGTGTTTTTGGTCTTGCAACAGTCCCAGAGCATAAAGGCGTTGGGACAAAAGCTCGCGGCTCGCGGTCAACGTTTCAGCCCTTAGCAACTCGTCCGCCGGGAAAAACACGACATCGCTCTCCGGCAGGAAATTCAAAAGGAATTCGTAAAGCCTTTGGGCGGCATACTGATTGTTCGCGACGAGGGCAAGGTCACGCGGGTTTTGCAAAAACGAGGACGCGACGAGAAGCCCAGGTCCAAGCGTATCGTCCGAGACGATGGTCTCGCGACCGAAAAGCGCCTTCTCCGCGGGGCTTGAGGCCACTTTTTCCAACAAACTAGCCAAAGGGTCCCCTTTCTTACCCGTTATAGTGGTTCATCGCGTGGTCCCATCCGTGGATCAACGCGTCTTTGAGGGCTTCGGTCGCGGTGGAAATCGCCTGCTCGGCCAACGCCAGAGACTCTCCTTTCGGCGCGGACAAAACGTAATCCGCCCCGCCATAGGTCGGCTCCCCAATGCCCACGCGGATGCGCTTGAAACGGTCGGTCCCTAGACGCGAGATGATGCTTTTCATCCCGTTATGGCTGCCGCTGGAACCAAAGGGGCGCAGGCGGACCTTCCCTTCCGGAATCGCCATGTCGTCATAAACGACGATGAGGTCTTCGGGCGAGATTTTGTAATAAGCCATAAGAGGCTGGACGGATTCTCCAGAAAGATTCATAAACGTCTGAGGCTTAAGCAAAATCACGGGTTCAGGCAACGCTTCGTTTTTCACGATGGCATAAAGGCCTTTGAAACCTTCTTTGTCGACGTCGACACGCAAAAGCTCGGCAAGGGCGTCGAGCACGAGAAAGCCCATGTTGTGCCGGGTCTTCTCATATTGTTTCCCGGGATTGCCAAGCCCTACGATCAATTTCATGCTTTGTTTTCAGTCGAGAGGCGATGCAAAACGGACAGGATCCGATCGACGCCTTCCTGATCATTGTATTCAAACGGGGTATTGAGA
>JAEDJP010000028.1 GCA_016296285.1 Bacilli bacterium | reverse complement strand
CCGACTATCGGGGAGTTTTCACTCGCTCGATGCTTTGCATCGGCTCAGACAACAACAAAAAACAGGTGGGGCATCCACCTGTTTTCGTTGTGTTTTCCTTTAATCCTCGAGGCGCTTCTTGGGCGGGACGATGGTCGTGTAAACCAAGACGATGGCAAGGAGGACGAGCAAGCCGCCGACGATGTAGGACATGACGGAGAATTCGATTTGGGACGTGTAGGAAGCGCCATAGAGCTTGGCCATGAAGGAGATGTTCTTCACGCCGTTCTCGTAATAGAGGTGCCCCATGAGGCCCGCGACGATGATCGCGATGCCGTTGATGCCGACAACGCCGGCGGAGAGGAAGGAATTGAGCTTCTTGACGACGTTATGGCGTTCTGCGCTCGCATAGCCGAAGAGGGCGATGAGGCCGATGAGGGCGGCGGCGAGGGGAACGGCGGCAAGGATGCCGGCCTTCATGAGGACGTCCTTCGAATAGGCGAAGGTCCCGAGGTTGCCGAGGTTGGCAAGGCAGAGAACGCCGAAGGTCACGGCGATGGCGAGGTCGGTCGCGACGAAGGCCAACGTGATGGCGTGCATGATCTTGTTCGTATGCTCGCCTTCGCCATACATATGAAGAAGGGGAACGTTCGTGGCAATCAAGGTGATGATCGCGAGGATGACGTAAACCGTGATGATGAAGCCGAGGTCATTGTCGCCGAGGTTGGAGGAAGTGAGGCGATAGAGCCAAGTGGCGTTGAGAAGGAAGAAGAAAGCGAGGATGTAACCGAGGGCGATGTAGCAAGAGAAGGTCTTGCGGACGAGGTCGTCGTTGCCACCACGGAAGAAAGCCATGAAGCTATAGGCAAGGCCGACGAGGGAAACGATCATGCCGGCAAGGCCGAGGGACCCGAGCATGGCGCTCAAGCCAACGCTGATCTCCGGGATCTCGATGTTGACCACGCTGTTTTGGACCGTCAGGAGATTCGGGGTGATCAAGAACGAAAACCAAATGCCGAGGAAGCCGAAGCCGACGGCGAGAACGGCGTTGATAATGATGTTGATGAGGCGGGTGGATGGTGAATACTTCATAGAGTCCTCCGTAGGCGCGCAAAAAAGCGTCGGTGAATATTAAAGTCTATCCGCCGGTTATAGTCAACGCGTTTTCTCTCTTTGAGAGGGATTTCGAAACTCAATTCTCGCGGAGCAAAGATTCCACCGCCCGCAATGCCCGGTCAGCGGCTTTCATGAGATCGCGACCGTCTCCGGCGCGGGGAAGGGCCGAAAAGAGGCCACGCATCCCCACGAATTCGGGGTCGGGAAGCCACCTGGAGGCACCGAGGGTCGAGAAGCCCGTGAGGACATCGCCCGAGCGGGCAAGGAGGGGGAATTTGCGTCCCGCCTGGTAGAGGCCATACGTGAAGGCATCGTCGAGGGCGGGGGTGAGAAAACGATGGAGATTCGTGAGATAGACGCCATCCCTGCAGGAAGGGCGGACGTCCCCGAAGAGCAAGGGTTCCTTTTTCGAGAGGAAGTCCCCAAGCGTCTCCGCGGGCCCGGCGTAAGGCCGGTCGCGACGGAAACAGGAACGGAGGAACGATCCTCCAAACGCGAGGGAACCATCCGAAGACATCTTCTCTGCTTCGTCCCCTGTCAAGGATACGGATAGAACCGCGATGGCATTCCCGTTGCCGGACCAGGTGTTTTGCCTGAGGCGCAAATCGATAACCCCTTCTTCGCAGGAGCCATTCACGAGCTCGCTGTTGGGATAAGCGAAGGAAAGACGGATTTCTCTTCCAAGACGATTCGGGAAAGACTCGGAAACAAACAAAGGAGGGATCTTGCCCGTTTTGCCTCTGCCGTAGTATTCCGTCTCGAAGTCCCTTCCGTTACATTCGATGAATAAACCGATGGATGGGGTCGTTATTTTAAGGGGAATGCGGCAAAGCTGGGCGGCTTTGACGGAGTATCCGGACGCCCCGGTCGCGAGGATGACGGAGGATGCCTTGACCGACTTCCTTCCTCCGTCTTGGAGATAGGTCACGGCCTTGGGCCAGCCGAGGAAACGCTCCACGGAGAGAATCTTCGCCCCATAGCGGAAGGAACCGCCTCGGGATTCGACGAACGATTTCATGGCAAAACAAGCGCGCGAGACATCGGCGCTCGAGCAGAAGCGGAAGCCTTCGATCTCGGGGAAATTCGATAAGCCGATCTCCCGGAGCGTCTGCAGCAAGAATTCGTTGCGCGCCGGATCGGAACCTTGCTCGATGTAACCGCCGAGGCTCGCGAAGCTGCCTCCTTCGCCGTTGCGGTAATTCGACTCAGGGATCATTTGCTTTCTGCTTTCGAGGAAGGCTCTCGTCTTTTCGCGTTCCGCCATCTTCTCCCCTTGTTCCAAGACCAACGGCTTGGCACCGGCCTTCGCCAAGAGATAAGCGCAGAAAAGGCCGGTGAACCCGGAGCCAATTACGATGGGTTGGTTCTTCCCGTTGAACGGGGGCAACATCAAAGGGGCGTGGCCTTCGAAAAAATGAAGCGAGGGGTTTCGGACGAAAGCAAGCGTATCGACCACGAGATCGAATTCCATCATCGGGCGATTGTTGACGAGGACCGTCCTTCGTTTAACGAGTTGGAAATAAAAAGAATTCTCGGGAACGTGAAAATCCTTGGATACGAGGGAACGTATCTCTTTTTCGGTTGCATTCAACGGAGCGAGAAGCCGATCAACGCAGTACTTCATGGATTCCTTCCGAGGCAAGTAAAGCGGTGAGCAAGCACCAAGTGAGGTTGTAGCCGCCGCAATCCCCGTCGTTATTCAAGCACTCCCCGACAAAACTCACGCGAGGCTCTTTTTTCGAAATGAACGAGTCGTCGACATCCGAGCGAGAAATGCCCCCAATCGTTACCTGCGAATCCTCGAAGCCATAAGGCGCCTCGAAGGCGAACTCCCAGTTCTTGAGTTTATGAGCAAGGCCTTTGCTGCCGCGTGAGACAAATTCAGGGCGGAAAGTATTCGCGATGGCCTCGGGGAAATAAGCCATGAGGAAATGGGGCCTTCTTCCATCGTGCTCGAGGTTCGAGGCGAGTTCTTCTTCGGAAAGGGACGGGAACAAATCCAAAGTGATGCGGGTTCCTTTGGCCGCCTTGTGCCGCATGAGGAAAGATTCCAGGTTGAAGATCACGATGCCAGAGAGGCCGTCTTTTTTGAACAGCACTTGCCCTTCCTCCTCAAAAGAGGCGGAAACGGTATGCGAAATCACTTTGGCGTCCACGCGTAGACCCGCTAAAGAAGGGTAAGCCTTTGCCGTTTTGATTGGCGAAAGGCCGGGACGCAAAGGCGCAATCGTGTACCCGTGCTTGGCAAAGACCGAGAAGAGGGAACCGTCGCTTCCGAGGTTTTTCCCGGAAGCCCCGCCCGAAGCAAAGACGACGTGATCAAAGCTTTCTTTCCCTTGGCTCGTAATAAGCGTGACAGAATCGCAAGACGATTCATAATCCAAAACCTTGGTCGATAACGAGAGGATGGCTCCTTCGTTTTTGAGGCTTTGATTTAGATACCGAACGAGGGCTGGCGCGGAATTGGAAAGGGGGTAATAAAGCTCCCCTTCTTTCCGGAGGGGTATTCCCCATTCCTTCAAGGTGTCCTTTAACGAATCAAAAGGGACCTTTTGGATCGCCGAGGCAAACCAATCCGGATCGCCATATCGAGAGGGGGAAGGATGGTCGTGGAGAATGTTGCAACGGCCATTCCCCGTCGCGGCGATCTTCTTGCCGAACTTTGGTTCCTGATCGAAAAGGACAACCTTCCAAGAAGGATGGCGGGAGAGAAGGGATAAGGCTAGGTAAATTCCCGATGCGCTAGCCCCTACGATAGCGACTTTCATCGTGCTCATAAAGTCTAAAAGAGGCTTCCTCAATTGGAAACCTCTTTTTCAAAGATTCTTCACTTCGCAAGGTAATTCTCGATTTCCCAAGGGGTGATGAGGCTGCGATAGCTGTCCCATTCCTTTTGCTTGGCTTCGAGATACTTGTTGTAAGAATGCTCGCCGAAAACGGAATAGATGAGGGGGTCGCGCGTCATCTCTTTCAAGGCGTCTTTGAGGTTTTCGGGGAGATTGAGGATGCCTTGGTTTTCCCTTTGTTCGCGCGTTAAGGCGAAGATGTTGTCGTAAACAGGCGGCAAGGTCTCGCCATCGGGGGTCGACTTGATGCCATCGAGGCCGGCAGCGAGGATCGTCGCAAGGGCAAGATAGGGGTTGCAGGTCGCGTCCACGTTGCGAAGCTCGGTTCTCGTCCCTTTCCCGCGGCTCGCCGGAATACGAATCATCGCGGAACGGTTGGCATCACTCCAGCAAACGTAGCAAGGGGCCTCATAGCCGGGAATCAGTCGCTTGTAGGAATTGACCGTGGGGTTCGTGATGGCGGCTAGGGCACGGGCGTGTTTCATGATGCCCGTGATCCATTTGCGGCAGAGAAGAGAAAGCTTCATGGGGTCGTCCGGGTCGAAGAACAGGTTGGTCCCTTCGGCATCCTCCAAGGAGCAGTTGGTGTGCATCCCGGATCCGTTGATGCCGGCGATTGGCTTCGGCATGAAAGTCGCGAGGTACCCGTGCTTCCTGGCGATGACTTTGACCACTTGTTTGAAGGTCTGAACGTTGTCGCAGGCCTCGAGGACGTGGGAGAAGCGGAAATTGATTTCCTCTTGCCCAGCGGCGACTTCATGGTGAGCGGTTTGAATCACAAAACCGAGTTTCTGCAGTTCCATCGCGATGTCTCGGCGAACCGAGGAAGCCCCATCCATCGGGGACAAATCGAAATAGGAGGCCGAGTCGACCGGATCAAGGGTGGGGGCGCCTTTCTCGTCTAGCTTGAAGAGGAAGAATTCCGGTTCAAAGCCAACTGACAAGGCATTGATCCCAAAATCATTGAGGGCCTTGATCTGCTTTTTGAGGATGTAACGAGGGTCCCCGGGGAAAGGTTTGCCGTAGGAGGTATAAACATCGCAGATCAGGCGGGCGACACGTCCATAGGTGTCGTCCTCAAATCCGAGGATCATCCACGTATCGAGGTCTGGCCGCAGGAACATGTCGGCTTCCTTGATGCGAACGAAGCCTTCGATGGAAGACCCGTCGAACATGATTTTGTTGTCGAGGGCATCCTCGAGTTGGGCAACGGAAATCTCGACGGCTTTGATTGTCCCTAAAATGTCCGTAAATTGAAGACGAACATAGCCAACATGCTCCTCTTTGGCCATTTTTAGGATATCGGACTTGCTGTATTTTCTCATAAATGGCATTTCCTCCATGCCTTAACGAGAGAATTATGATTTTCAAAGGAATTTTAGCAACAATGAATTTCTAAAGATTTTCATTTCCTAGATTTTATCGTTACTTTTTTAAGACAAATTAAATTGTTTCAATTCTTATCTCGTTGTCGCCATGGAAACGAGAAATGGGAAATTGTATCATTGTGTTTGCATGGGCTGTTCCGATTCTTCTTCGAAGCTTCTCGCCGAATTCGGCGAAATG
Source organism: Bacilli bacterium (assembly GCA_016296285.1). GTDB lineage: Bacteria > Bacillota_I > Bacilli_A > RFN20 > CAG-826 > Alloenteromonas. Next base: position 7,764 of record JAEDJP010000028.1, on the reverse strand, counting down.
CATACGATTCTCACGAATCTCTATTTTTCCTGCTCGCCCGAGACGCGAGCGACATTGCCGCTTTCCGACGCCTTGTCCTTTCAAGGCGCTTTCGATCACGCGATGCTTTTTGAGCTGCTGCGCGCTTGGGATTCCATCGCGAAAAAGCCCTATCCCTTGCTGGTGAGCCTCGCGAACGTCTCCGCGACCTTGGATGACCTCCTCCCTTGGGCGAATCGCCGCTGGTCTAGCGAAGGTTTCCTTCTTTCCGCGAATTGGGAGACTTTGCCGTCTTTATCTCCCGCGATGTTCCGGGATGTCATGCATAACCTAGGCGAGCTCGTGGAAGATGAAAGGCTCGCCTTCTTCGCGACTCTCATGAGTTTGCCAAAACCCGAAAATGGGAGACCGTTCTCCGCTCTTTTCGAAGAAATCACCTGCGAAATGATGGACGACTTCCTTGGGGAATCATCCGAAATCAACGAGCGTTTCAACAACAACGCAATCGATCAACTGAAGAACGCTTTGATTTACCCGTTCTTCTCTGTAAGTTCTGTGGGCGCGTAAGGCGCGACAAACGACTCAATCTTGCCAATCGTTTCATCGGATAAGGCGTGCTCGACTTCGCAGCAATCCTTTTCCGCGGTTCCCTCGCTCACCCCGAGGATCAGGAAAAACCGCTTGAGCAAGCGATGGCGTTTGAGGGTGTTTTCCGCCACTTCCCTCCCGGCATCCGTCAAAGCCATATCCCCGTAATCGATGCGCGTGATAAGGCCCCGGTCAATTAGTTCATGACCCATTTGATGGACGGCGGGCTTGCTGACGCCGAGCATATGGGCGACCTTGGTGGTTTCAAGGGGCTCGCCTTTTTCCTCCAACATAAGCAAAGCTTCGAGGAAATCTTCTTGGGATTTCGAGAAAGGACGGTTCGATTTCATCCCCTTCATTTTAGGTTCTTTTCCCTTTTGCTCAAGTTTTTTCTAAGAAAAAGGAGGAAATGCGAAGCAATGTGTCTTATCATACCGGCATGAAGAAACTCGTCCTCGTATGCGGGCCCGCGGCCATCGGCAAGTCAACATGGTCAAAAGCCTACATCGTTGACCATCCAGACGAGAACGTATTCATCCTCTCGGCAGACGAAGTCCGCAAGGAACTTTGCGGTGGTTACGACAAGTTCCCGGAAAACCATAACATGATGGTCATCTACAACGAGATGATCCGCCGTGGCCACGCCCTAGCCAAGGAACACGAGAACCTCACCCTGATTCTCGATACCACCATGCTTTACGATGAGCGGCGCCTCTTCTTCCGGCGGCATCTCCGTGAATTCAAAACCGCAATACTCGTTCTTCTCAAACTCACGGATTATCGCACTTGCCTCGAGCGCAACAAGATGAGGCCAAAAGAAAAATGGGTTCCCGAAGACGTCATCGTCAACATGGGAAACCATTATTTCGATCCTTCCGCCCGCACGAGAACGCACTTCGACGAGGTGAAGGAAATCTACGTTGATTAGCGTCCGGCTTGCTCGGGCGCTTCTTTTTTCGTCGCGGATTTATAGATGAAGAGTTTTCGCGTCACGAAGTTCCAAACCATGGTGAAGATGGTTTTGAGGACGAAGACGATCGTGAAGGCGAAGAACGTGCCGATTTCTTGCTTGAACAGCGTCGAGAAATTGACCGAAAGGATGTTGATGCCCCAGCCGCTCCATTCAAGACATAGCATATACCCAATGAATTGGATGGCTGCCCCTCCGACAAGACCGGCGGTTTGCCAACCGGTGTAGATGAGACTTCCTTTGAGGGAATTGGCTTTCTTCTTTGCTTTCTCCTCGACGTTTTGAAATCCCCAGACACCGGTAAGAGCCCAGGTGGCGGGAGTCGCGATCAGCATGCCGATGAAGGAAAGCAGGAAGGCGATGAAGAAGGCCGCGACGTGATTTGCCTCATTGGCCGCGACCCAGTCGTGGAGGAAACTCGTGAAGACGAGCTCAACGAGAAAATCAATGAGCGTGCCATAGACGCCGATAACCGCAAAGCGAATGATTTCCCGAAATAGACTATTCTTATCTTTCATAAAACGTACTCGAAAAGGGGGACGCAACTCCCCCAAAAGAACGAGAGCCTTGGCTCTTATTTCGTCGTTTCTTTCTTGTGAACCTGGGTGGTCGAGATGCTGCCTTTGCGGGCGCCTTTCGAATTGTGGAAGAGGATGGTGCCGTTCTGATTGGCGCCCAAGGTCTTGCAATATTCTTCGGCTTCCTTCTTCGTGTCGAAAAGCTTGATGACGGTGTCGCTGCCCTGGATTTTCAAGGCCCACTTGCCGTCCTTCTCACGTTTTGCAACGTGATAAATCTTCCTTCCTTCTGCCATATAGGTTCTCCTTGCTTTGATAGTTTATTCTATTCCTTCTCTCCATTTTTTGTAACATACTTTATTCCGATGAGAACTTTGAAAAATGATTGGGAAATAAACCGCATGTATTGCGTTCTTTTGGGCGGAACGAAAACGACCGTGCATATTTGGTCGAAGAACGCGCAAAACCCCGTTCTTTTGTTCGTTCACGGAGGTCCGGGGTCGCCGAACCGCCACCACATCGCGAATAAGCTTCTGCCGTTAGCAAGCCGTTTCACTTTGGTCGGTTATGATGAAAGAGGTTGTGGGGATTCGCGAATCAAAGCCTCTCTTCCCCTTTGCATCGAGGACCTTGTCCGCCAATTGCGAGGCGTCATTCTTTATGTGAAGTCCTTGTTCCCGGACGCCCCTTTGTTCGTCGTTGGAGAATCCTTCGGTTCTGCTCTCTCCGTCATCACGCTTTCGACTTCTACTTTGCCCGTCGACATTTACATCGGTTATGGGCAAGTCGCGGAAAGGCGCCCCTTGGAAATCCAAAAAGGGATGCTCTTTCTCTCGGAATTGATGAAGCAAGGAAAAACGAAAGAGTTCGAATATTGGAAACGGAAACTCACATCCCCTTCTTTCCCGTCTTCGCAGCGTGAAACCAACCGTTATCTAGCGGCCTATTATGACCTTTTGGAGAAAAAGGACATTCCCTCTTTCTACGATCGCGAGATCCTGCCTTACCAAACTTCCGAGGAATTCACCCAACAAGCCAAAAAGAATCAAGGCAGGGATAATCGCGTGGGCATCGACGTCCTGTTTCATTCCCTGCCAGACTCTTTCGACCCTTTTTTGCATCTCCCCATGCCCGTCCATATCCTCGCGGGCGAATGGGATATCGTCGTTCCTCCCGATTATCAGCGGAGCGTCTATGAACGGATTGAGGCTCCGTCCAAGACCATGACAATCGCAAAAGAGGCGGGACATGTGGTCCCTTTCGATAATCCGAAAGCCTTCGAAGACTTTTTAAAGACTCTCCCTATCGCGCTTTAAGAAAGGCAAAGGCCTTCCTCAGGACCTCGCGGTCTGAGTCATGACTAAGCGTGATGAAAGCGTCCTCGGGACGTAACCAATAGACCCCCTGAACTTCTTCTTTCTGAAGGGTGGGTTCGCCATCTTTTACCTCGGCGAGGAAGAACACGACCTCTTTGATGCAGCCTTCCGCCGGAGAGTAATAAATCGCCGTGCGGAAACCAGGGATGAAAGCCTCGATATCAAGGCCGGTCTCCTCTTTTAGTTCGCGAGCGGCCGTGGCGTGCTCACCGGCATCTTCCAGCTCAACATGACCTTTCGGGAGGGAATAATGCCCATGGTTCATGTGCTCGATCAAAACCCTGCCGTCACGAACGCAGACGACGCCGCAGGATTTTTCTTGTTTCCCAAGAAGATTGGAAAGGGCGAAGAACTCGTCGTCGCTCATGCCGATTGCCTCAAAGTAATTGGCCAAGGATCCGTAGCGGTCATAGAAAGCATCGCGGACGCACGGCAAGAAATCGGTGTTGGGAACAAGCAGCAATTCAGGCACTTCTTTGTGGTATGTCCTCGTGTTCGCGGTCATCTTCGGAAGCAAGGGATAACTCATCATATAATCGGCGTTGATATCCTCGAAGGGGACCCCCGCGAGCATCAAAAGAATCATGGTGAACGCCCCGGTCCTATCTTTCCCGGCGTTGCAATGGAACACAAGGGGCTTGGGGGCTGTTAAGATCGCTTTAAAAATGTTCCGCGCACTTCTGGGCTCATACAGCATCTCCATGTAGGACTCGACTTGGTCGTTATGGTCGACGGGAATACGTCCATTCCCGTTCACGGGCAAGGAAATGTACGTGAATCGCGAATCGTGAAGCACAGGGCTTGGCAAGGAGGATTTGACCGAGTCCTCACGCAGGTCGATGACGGTTTTGATCCCGATTTTAGCCATATGGTTCACGTCTTTTTTGCTCGCGTAAGCAAGCGTGGCAGAGCGATAGACGACCCCGAATGACGTTTCCCCAAAAGAGCAAGGATATCCGCCAAGATCGCGGAAGTTTTCGATATTTTCGAATTTGATGGTTCTCATATGCTCGTTATCTTACTCGGTTGCTGGGCAAGAAAAAAGGAACCGATTAGGGTTCCTTGTTCGGATGATGTTATTTTTCTTCCGGGGTTTCCGCGGGCTTTTCGGCTTCTTCCTCGGCGGGCTCTTCCTCGGTTTCTTCCTCGGCGGGCTTTTCCTCGGATTCTTCAGCCGGCTTTTCTTCCGGCTTTTCTTCTTTGGCGGGTTCTTCTTCCGGTTTCGGTTCTTCCGCCGGGGCGTTCTGCTTTTGGAGTTCGAGGAGAATCGCGGTCAGAAGCTCAGCTTCGGTCGGCTTCGGTTTCTCGGGATCGACCGGTGCCGGACGTTGTTCGGGGTGGGCCTGATAGTAACGTTCGAGAGCAGCGGCTTTGAATTCCTCGTTCTTCTTCTTGACGGCAGCGGCGACTTTGACGATGACGAAGAGGGTCGCGGCGATGATCAAGAAGGAGATGATCGCGTTGATGAAGGCGCCCCAATCGATGACGGCGGAGAGGTTGTAGGCGTACTTGTCTCCGTGGAGGGTGTAGAGGGCTTTCAGCGAATTCTCCCATTGGGGATAAGCATCACTTTGAACCGTGAGGCCGGTATAACCCTTTGAAGCGGCATAGGCGATGACCTTGTCGCTGAGGTCGGCGGCCGAGAACATTTGGCCAACGCCAGCCACGCCTTTCTGCGCATCCGACATCGCAGGAAGGACGGTGATGAGGCCGTTGATGCCTCCGGGGACGGCCCAGGTCACGACGGACATCAAGATTTTTACGAGCGCGTTGACGATCGCGTTGAAGGCACCGCCGATGATGACGCCAACCGCCATATCGAGGACGTTGCCACGCGTGATGAACTTCTTAAATTCAGCCCACAGCGTTTTTATCTTTCCATTCTTTTTTGCCATTTTGGACTCCTTATTAATGGTGTAGCAATGCTAAAACACCAAAAATGAGAAAGCAATTACGGGTTTTTGCGTTGACCCGATTTTCTTTACTTTAGTAGCATAAATGTATGAATGTTATCGTGCTTGATGTCATCCTTGTGGTCGCTCTTTTGATACCAATCGGCATCGGATTCTTTGAAGGCGGGTTCAAATTGCTCGCCAAAATCGCCGCGATTGGGCTTGGGATCGGCCTTGCTTTCGCCCTTTGCCGCCCGCTTGCCCAGGCGTTCGCCGCTTCCCCGTTTGGCGAATCCATCCACGCTTCGTTGTCCGCTTATTTCCAAGAGCAGATCTCGTTCACCATCGGCGAAGGCCTCTTCTCTTATACGGTTCAAGGCAACGACTCCGTTCCCAGGGAAATCCTCGAGAACCCGGATTTCCGTGCGATGCTTTACGACAACATCAACATCCCGTCCTCTTTCCGAGCCTCGATTGACACCTTGTTCGTGGACGCCCTTGCAAGCATTGAGGGCGACCAGGTCATGCTCGCGGAGCCCATCGCCGTCGCCTTGACCACGGTTTTGATCCTCGGCGTGTCGTTTGTCGGAATTGCCTCCATCGTCATTTCACTCGCCATGCTTGCCGCTTTTATCGTCACGATAATTCGCAACGTCATCTTGAAGAAGCCCATCGGATTGCTAAATCGTCTCCTCGGCCTAGCGGCAGGGCTCGTCATCGGCGTGGCGATTTGGTGGCTTTTCGGACTTGCGGTGAACGCGTGCATTTTGTTCGACTCCGGGGTCAAGGACTCCCTGCAAGGTCTCATCGGCTTGAACGACCCGGATGCCGCGTCCCTTTCAAAATGGGTTTGCAGCACTGATTTTGGATATCAAGCGTTGCTTCAAAACATCGTGGACGCGCTTGCCAATGCGTAAGCCCCATGCATGCGTTTTTGAAAATTCTTTTCGTCAACCAAAGAACAAGAAAAACCTGATTTATCGCTTGTTTTTCGATTTTTTTAGACACCGCCTAAACATGAATTTTCCCAATTCTAGGATTTTCAGAGCCTCACGTTTTCGAAGTTCCCAAAATTGCCCGTAATTATCGGCAAAGCACAGCGAAAAACTTTTTCAAGGGCGAATTTCATGAAAACTTTTCCAAAGAATAATCTTCCTTGAAATTCTTCCCATTCTTCATATCATATTCCCGCAACGCCCCTGAAAGGGGGTCTAGCGACACATAACAAAACGCTAAGTTTTTGTTCGCCGTTTCATCAGCCATTGGAGGAAGCCCTTATGTTGCAAGTCACCAAACGAGACGGGACGGTCGTCCCGTTCGACCTCGGTAAGATCGAAAGCGTCATCGAACGCGCTTTCCGCGCCGAGCACAAAGATACCACTCCGGATATCATCCAGCTCCTCGCTCTTCGCGTCACCTCGATTTTCAATAGCAAAATCAAAGACGAGAAGATCTCCGTCGAGGACATTCAAGACGCCGTCGAAATCGCCCTTATCCAAGCGAACTACATCGATGTTGCGAAATCCTATATGGAATACCGCAACAAGCACGCGGCGCTTCGTCAGGTCAAATCCACGAGCCTCGACTTCAAGAACGTCGTCGACAACTATCTCCGCATCGCCGACTGGCGCGTGAAAGAGAACTCCACCGTCACCTATTCCGTCGGCGGCCTTATCCTTTCGAACTCCGGCGCCGTTACCGCCAATTACTGGTTGAGCGAGGTCTATGACAAGGAGATCGCCGATGCCCACCGCAACGCGGACATCCACATTCACGACCTTTCCATGCTCACCGGCTATTGCGCCGGCTGGTCTTTGAAGCAGCTCATCACCGAAGGCCTTGGCGGCGTTGCCGGCAAGATCACCTCGAGCCCTGCTCGCCACCTCATGACCCTTTGCAACCAAATGGTCAACTTCCTCGGCATCATGCAGAACGAATGGGCGGGCGCGCAAGCCTTCTCCTCCTTCGACACTTATCTTGCCCCGTTTGTCAAAGTCGACAACCTGAGCTACAAAGAGGTGAAACAGTGCATCCAGTCCTTCATCTACGGCGTCAACACCCCGTCCCGTTGGGGCACCCAGGCGCCGTTCACCAACGTGACCTTGGACTGGACCGTCCCGAATGACCTCAAGAACATGCCGGCCCTCGTTGGCGGCAAGGAAATGGACTTCACCTATGGCGATTGCACCAAGGAGATGGCCATGGTCAACAAAGCCTTCATTGAAGTCATGATCGAAGGCGACGCGAACGGCCGCGGATTCCAATATCCGATCCCGACCTATTCCATCACGAAGGACTTCGACTGGACCCCGACCGAGAACAACAAGCTCCTCTTCACGATGACGGCGAAATACGGCACCCCCTATTTCTCCAATTACATCAACTCCGACATGGAGCCGAGCGATGTCCGTTCCATGTGCTGCCGTCTCCGTCTTGACCTC
>JAEDJP010000149.1 GCA_016296285.1 Bacilli bacterium | reverse complement strand
CCCTCGGCAGAACGGTTCTTTATCCCTCGTTCGGAGGTTATGAATCGATGGTCCGTTACGATGCGCTCTGCATCGATGCGGGCTTCGGCTATTTCGACGAAAACAAGCAATATGTCCCTTATGAAGTGGATTCCTCGAAAAAAGGAGTGGAGCTCTATTCGCAATACGAAATGGCGGAAAAGGTCGTTTGGGATTATTTCGTGAACGGAATCGGGGAGAAGGACGCTTTTTCCTTCTTGGATTCCGATGGCTTTTCTTCCGATGCGGAACCAATTTCGGAAGAGTATCGCCTTGATGTGCGCAAATGGGTCTACCAAGAGTTTTTCGGAATTTCCAACGATGATCCCGACTGCGTCTGGCAAATCCCGGTTACCGAGACCGATTTTGACCAAATGCCCGTCCCAAGCAAAGCGCTTCGGGAGAAAATGAACGGGGAAGACAAAGAAGAAGCTTTGTCCGCTTACAAGACCATGTTCGAAGTCGTCGTTGGACTTGACCCGGATTCCGATTCTCTTTTCGAGAGGGCGGGAAACCACTTTTTGAGGCAAACTCCCGTGGTCGAGGCGAAGAAGCAACACACCATCGCGACTTACGCTTCCCTTTACCCTTCCATCATATTTTCCCCGCTCGTGTTTTTCGCCCTCGTTCCCCTTCTTATGAAAAACGGGGTGACGTTCGGGAAAAAGATTTGCCGCATCGCTTTGATTTCCACAAGCGGCTACCAGGCAAAGCCTTGGCAAATCGCTTTGCATTATGGGTTCATTATCCTGATTTTCTATTTGTTTCTCATTCCTTCCGCGATGATCATGTTCATGGTCGCGAGCCTCATTCTCGTCTTGGATTACATGGCCATGATCCTGACGCGATACCACCAATCCGTGCACGCGATGATCGCGCATACCCTTTCTCTTGATTCCGCCAACTCGGTTTGGTTCGCATCTCGCGAGATGGAAGACGCTTACATCGAGAAGCACCCGCAATCGTTCGCGGCGCGGCTGCGCAAAGAAAAAGAAGAAGACGCGCGTAAGGACCTTGTCGTGAAAGAAGCGGCGCTCCGGGAAGAAAGCGGCATTTTGGACGCCACCACCTTGTCTTTGAATCCGCATGCGGCTAAAGATCAAAGCGAAGACGAAAACAATAAGTCCTAACTTGTTGTTTTTACCACTTCCCCTATAATTGTCTTGATGAAAATATCCGTTTTGTTGCCGGAAAAAAATCAATCCGGCAAATTGCTTCAGCACTTGAAGGAAAGCATTCTCCCCTATTTTGATTCCGCCTCCGTGGAATACGAGGTCCTTGTCTGTCCGAATGGGTGTTCCGAAGAGGAAATGGAAGCCCTTAACGAAGCTTCCAAAACCCTTCCCCCTCAGGTCAAAGTCCTTCCTAACGCCGATCCTGGGAAAGGCGAGGGCGTCAAGCAAGGGATTCTCGCTTCCAGCGGGGATTATTGCCTTTTCATGGACGCCGATCTCGCGACTGGGCTTGATGCCTTTTCGAAGGTTTTGCCCCTTTTGGAGAAGGAGGACGCCATCATCGCGAGCCGGGATGCCAAGGGTTCCGTTTATGGACAAAAGCAGCCTTTCGTCCGCCGCCTCACCCATTTCTTGTCCAGGCAAATCATCGCTTTCATGTTCCGCCTCAAGGTCAAAGACACACAATGCGGCTATAAAGCATTTCGTGCAAACGTGGCAAAGCAAATGGTCGCCAAGCAAATCGTGACTGGCTTCGCGTTTGACGTCGAATACCTTTATTTCCTCCGTTTGAACGGTTTTTCCATCGCCGAGATTCCCTGCGTCTGGACCGATGACCCGGACTCGACGATCAAAAACAAGAAGAAGGTTTATACCGCTTTCTACAAAGACCTAAGAAGAATCAAGAAAAATAAGAAGAACTATCTTTTGAACACCGAAGAGAGGGCTCTTTTGGAGGTTCACGATGCTCATTGATCGCGCAGTCATCGAAGTCCGTTCCGGAAACGGCGGGAACGGCGCCATTTCGTTTCACCGTGAGAAGAACGTCCCCAAGGGTGGGCCGGATGGCGGCAACGGCGGACGGGGCGGATCCGTTTTCCTCGTCGCCAAGAAAAACGTGAATACGTTGCTTGCCTATCGCCATTCGCGCGTTTTGCAAGCAAACGATGGTGAGAAAGGAGATAAATGCCTTCGATTTGGGCGTAATTCGCCCGATGTCATCTCCGAAGTTCCGTGCGGGACTCTCATCTTCGAGGAGGACGGCAAAACCCTTATCGCCGACCTCAAACACGAAGGTGATATGGTTTGCGTCGCCAAAGGCGGTCGCGGAGGCCGGGGAAACGCGGCTTTCAAATCATCGCGCATCCGCGTTCCTCGCGTCGCCGAAAATGGTTATCCCGGCGTCCGGAAACGGATCGTGCTCGAACTGAAGTTGCTCGCGGATGCCGGTCTTATCGGCTTTCCAAGCGTTGGCAAAAGCACCCTTTTGAATATCGTCAGCAAAGCCAATGTCGCGACGGCGGACTATCCTTTCACGACAATCGTCCCGAATCTCGGCGTGGTTACCCTTGACGACGGCTACCATCAGTTTGTTCTCGCCGATATGCCTGGG
>JAEDJP010000148.1 GCA_016296285.1 Bacilli bacterium | reverse complement strand
ATGATCAGCGGGTTTTCCTCGTGATAGTCTGCGTTTTGGATGCCGTTAAGGAGAAGCTCATCAATCGACGGCGAAGCCTGATTCCCAAAGAGACCCTTCGCTTTTTCCATGACGAAATGGTGGAGCGAGAAGAGGTTGCCTTCGAATTCGCCGGTGAAAGAAGAAAAGGTTTCTTGTGCCCCTTTCTTGTTTATGACGAGACGAACCTCAAAGGAAGGATAGTTCTGGCGAATCGCTTCTTCCTTTCCAAGGAAGAGCAGACCCGCTTCCGTGCAGAAACCATCCTTGGAAAGAAGGTTGAGACGCGTCGCGAATTCCGTGGGAGTCGCAAAGCGGAATTCTTTGTGCCTCGCCTCGAATTCTTTTCGGAACAAACGGAAACTCGCTTCATCAAAATCCGAAAAAGAAGAGGAGGGAATACCCCTTGAATCCGCTTCCATCGGATGAGCGATATCAAACAGGGATTGCCTTGTCCCTTCGGGCATCGGGACGATCTTCCCGTTTTGAAAGAGATAGCAAATCCCATTGAAGCTCACAGGCTTGTCCTTCGCCTCGACTTCCTTCACGTAAAGGCAAAGGGCGTTTTTGCCCCCTTCGGAAAAGGATAGGAAATCGCTCGAAGAAACGCGATGGAAGGAAAGGCGCTCATCCTTCGCGAGCAAGGAATGCAAGGAGGAAAGGACTTCGCTTTCGTTTTCGAGTCCATGGATCTCGAAGCCGTTTTGATTTTGCTTCACGCCAAAATATAAAACGCAACCGCCATCGTTCATGCCCGCGGAAACCGCTTCGAGTACGCGATGAGTCATGAAGTTATTTTCTTCGATGAATACGTGATTTTTTGAGAATCCTAACCCGGGAATGTCTTTCATAAGTATTCTTTTTCCTTGCTACCAAAGTATAGGAATGTATAAAGAAAAATACAAGAGAATGTATGGGGTCAATGTATGATTTTTATCCTTTGGAAATCGCTAGGATGAAGGGGAGCTTTTGACCTATAATGTTTCCCATGAACCCCACCGACAAAATCACCATCGATCCCGCCAAGGTCGAGCAAGACGCCATGGCTTTCGGCATCCTCGTCCGCGCCCTCGAAGAAGAGAACGCAAACGTCTTTTCTTCCAGCCATTCCTTGCCATCGCTCCTTCTTTATACCGCGACCTATTTCCTTGGCAAGATCCCTTCTGAAGAGCTTTGGCTCAGCGCCATGCTTTCGACCATGCACGTCATTTACGAACGGAAACTCATCCTAGGGAAAGGGGAGAATGCCCGCGTCGTTTCCTTCCCCGATTGGGACCCCGATGAAGTCGATTCCGTCCCCCATTATCCTTTGGCGGATGCTTTCCTTTCCGTCGAGACCTGGCGCCTTGCGATGCTTGGAGGCGATCATCCCCCTGAAGATTATCTCGGACCCCTCTTCTCGATCGGGGGATATGTCCTCGAGGGCATCAAAAAAGGGCATCTCGCCGAGACGCCCGAAATCGAACGGACCGTCAAGGATTTCCTCCCGACGGCTTATAAGAGGCTCAAAAACCCCGAAACGGGTCCCAAAGAGCTCTCGGCACAGCTCGCGTCCCTCGATACTCTCTACGCCCAATTCGTCGCCGAAAAGAAAGGGGAGGCCTAAGCCTCCCTTTTTCAGTTGCCCATGTCCCAAAGGGTGTTGAAGGGCGGCACCGCTTTGCGGGGCGCTTTCTCGTATTTTTCCTTCAGCGCCTCGGGGAGGCTGTCCTTGCGGACGAAGACTTGGTGGACGTATTCCTCGAACCAGGCCTTGTCCATGACGTAATAGCCTTTTTTGCCGTTCTCGTCTCCCCAAGAATTCTCGACCTTGTAGCGCGAGATGGTCCCGTCGTCTTCAAGATACGCCCCCGTGAACGTCATCGCGTGGGTGCAGGCGGAGACTCGCGTGTCGAGTTTCTCGCCCTTGGTCAGGTGGATTTCCGTGCCCGTGAGCTCGTCAAGGCGATGGATGCCCCGGACGAGATACCCTTCTTTCCGGAGGGATTCCGCCCCGACGTCCGCGCTGAACCAAACCGGGCGCTTTTTCTTGAGTTCCTCTTTGACCGCGTCTTGGAGCTCTTCCTCCTCGACGTGGAAGAAGAAGGCTTCCTCGCCTTCGATGACGTTCGAGACGAGGGGCGCGTAGACCTTCGTGTAGGGGTCAAGATCGATCATCGGCACGTGCGCGAGGCAAACGTAATCCTCGAGGTCTTGCCCGATGTAGGCGTCGTAGAACTCCTTGGGGGTGGATTCGATGCGACGCGCGACGCCATCCTTGTCCTCGAATTCGAAACGGAATTCCTTCGGGGGGAAGCCGAGGGCGATGCCGAGGACCCGGTAGATCTCCGAAAGCATCTCGGCTTTCCGTTTCTCGACGTCCTTTCCTTTCGCTTTGGCAGCCCGCAACTCCAAAAGATCTTGGGCGAGCAGGGCTTGAAGCAATTTGTTGAGCTCGCCCGTGTCGCTTGCGACCGCCCCGTCGGCCATGACGTCATGGGGGATGACGCCGTATTTCTTCACGAGGTTCTTGAACATCGCGAAATGGCCCCCGTCCGCGACCGCCTTGTCGAAGAGATAGACCATCT
>JAEDJP010000147.1 GCA_016296285.1 Bacilli bacterium | reverse complement strand
TTCTTCCTTGCTTAGGATGACGCGGGCGTCTTTCGGCAAGAAATCCGCGGGGTTGAGGAGGTCGGAAGGGCCGAGTTCCTCTAGGGGTTTCGCCCCCGTCAAGGGGATATCCCCGACCTCAACCCGGGCGAGCGCCTCGAGGTGGCCGAGGGTCCCGAGTTTCTTGGCGATGTCTTCCCCGAGGGTCCGCATGTAAGTCCCTTTGCTCACGAGGGCGGCGAATTCGACGACCGGGGGGCGATAGGAAAGCAAGGCGATCTCGTAAACGACGATCTTCCGCGGCTCCCGGGGGATTTCCTGCCCCGCGTGCGCGAGCTCGTAAAGGGCTTTTCCGTTGACTTTGATGGCGCTTGTCATCGGGGGGATTTGGGCACTTTCCCCCAAGAAGGAGGACAGGGCCTTCCCGATGTCTTCCCGGGTAAGCGAGGGGACGGGCGCTTCTCCTGCGATCTCCCCGTCTTTGTCTCCCGTCGAGGTCGCGACCCCAAGGCGCAAGGAGGCGACGTAACGCTTCCTCGAATCATCGAGGTAAGGGAGATATTTCGTGGCCTTGTTGACCGCGACCAAAAGGAGGCCGGTCGCGAAAGGGTCCAAGGTCCCGAGGTGCCCGACTTTGCGGGTGTGGAACCTCTTTTGGATGGCGTTGTCGATCTGGCGGGACGTGACTCCCTCGGCTTTGTTCACGAGGAGGATCCCGGAAAGGGGGGCATGTTCCATGTCCCCATCATCATACACGCGAGGCGGGCGCGCGTTAAGGAATTCTCTTTCCTTTCCCTTCGTGGCATAATCTCCCCATGCGTTACATCCGTCGCGTTCTGGCTTCCCTCCGCAAAGCCGACGAGCTCTTCTCCCTCATCGAGTCCGGGGACCGCATCGCCCTCGGCATCTCGGGGGGCAAGGATTCCCTTTGCCTCCTGAAGGCCATGGCTTTGTACACCAAATTCTCCCACAAGGACTTTCATATCGTCCCGATCACCTTGGATCTTGGCTTCCCCGGCTTCGACCCCGGGCCCTTGAAGGAATTCGCCGCGTCCCTTGGCTTGCGACTCGAAGTCGAGGACTGCCGCGAGGTTTTCCCCATCTTACAGCAAAACACGCCCGCTAACGGCCATATCCCGTGTTCCATCTGCTCGCGCATGAAAAAAGCCGCGATCAACGCCGCGGCCAAGAAGCATCGCTGCGGGAAAGTGGCTTTCGCCCACCATAAAGACGACGCTCTCGAGACCTTGTTCATGAACATGATCCACGGGGGCAGGGTCGCGACCTTCGAGCCTTCCATGCGCCTCGACCGCGCCGGCATCACGTTCATCCGCCCCCTCATCCTCGCCCGGGAAGAGGATCTTCGCAGCATGGCGAAGGAAGAGATTCTCCCCGTCGTCCCGCGCGTTTGCCCGGCGGACGGGTTCACCGAGCGCGAATGGACGAAGAACCTCCTTGCGCGCATCTACGAGGAACGCCCTGAAGCGGAGGCCAACCTCTCCTCGATGCTCACCAATTACAAGGATTTCTGCCTCTATTTCTCCCATATCGAGCGCAAGGAAAACGACGGCAGCCCCTATTCTTTGAAGCCCGTCGTCATGAAGGACGAGGCGCTTGCCCTCGCTTCCCTCGCCGCGAAGGAGCACTGGGCCATGGTGAGGCCCGGGACCGATGCGATGCTGCTTCGCAAAAACGGGAAAACCATCGGGTTCATCGCCTTTTCCCGCGTCCTTCCCCATCGTTACGTCCTTTTCGACATCCGCATTCTCAAGGGGAAAGAAGAGGATCTAGGGCCCCTCTTGACCCGTTTCGAACGCCTCCTGAGCCGCGAGGAAAACCCCCTCGAGCTCATCGCCCTCAAGAAGCGTTATCCCAGGCAAATGCGAAGCCTTGGCTACCTCGACGCGGAAAGCGAGGGCAAGAAGGTGTTCCGCAAAAAGGTGTTCCGGTAAAGGAAAAGCGGGCAATTGATGCGATTACCCGCTTTTTTGTCAGTCTTCTTCCTTGCTGCTTGCCAAGGCCGCGAGGTCTTTTTCCTCCTTCGCGAGGGCCGCTTCGACGCGGGCCGCGCTCAAGGCGGTCTCGTCGAGGATGAAGCGGACTTTCGGCACCTTGTAGATGTCGATTTTCTTCGCAAGGGAGCTGCGGACGAAGCCTTCCGTCTTCTTGAGTTCCTCGATCTTTTGATGGGAATACTTCCCGTCGAGGAACGTGACGTAGGCATCCGCGTAGCTATAGTCGTCCGAGACGATGACTTCGTTCACGCAGACGATGCCGAGGCCCGGCTTCTTGATCTCGTTGCGCACGATGTCGGCGATGTAACGGCCGATCAAGGATTTGACGCGTTCGGAACGGTTCGCCATCAGGAGGCGCTCCCTTCGCTCTTCTCGACCATCTCGTAGGCTTCCACGACGTCGCCTTCCTTGATGTCGTTGTATCCCTCGATCGTGAGACCGCACTCATAGCCTTCCTTGACTTCCTTCGCGTCGTCCTTGAAGCGCTTGAGGGAGCCGAGCTTGCCGTCGTAGATGACGACGCCATCGCGGATGAGGCGGATCTTCGCCCCGTTCTTGATGAGGCCGCTCGTGACGTAGGAACCGCCGATCGTGCCGACTTT
>JAEDJP010000027.1 GCA_016296285.1 Bacilli bacterium | reverse complement strand
CGTCTTCCATGCGCTCCTCGGCCTCGTCGGTGTCGCCCCCTTCCGTCGGGAAATGGAAGCCGCGACGGTAGACATGCTCCGCGAGGGCTTTGGCCACTTCTTCGTAACGGGCGGCCTTTTCTTTGTCTTTCTCTCGGCAGAATACCGCCATGTCGACGACGGGGATGATGAGGCAGGTGACCGTCGAATAGTCTTCCGGTACCCCTCCGTGGCTCGTCTCGATGCGGCCGTCTTCCTTTTGATAGACGGACAGGAAGGTGTCGAGGGAACGGGTCGCGTATTCGTAATAGACCTCATCCCCATAAAGGCGATAGGCATCCAAAAGCAAGGTGATGCCAGAGCATTGTTCCTGGATGCGACTCGAACGATAGATGTGGTAAGCGGGGTACCCGTTTTGGGGTTTGTCGAAAATCGTGAGGTCCTGGACGGCGTCCTTTTCCCCTTTGGCAAGGCACACCTGCATGAATTCGGCGATCTTCGCGTCGTAATCCGCGCGCCTTCCGTGTTTCAGCATGTACCGCAGCATCGCAGGGACATAGCCTTGCCATTCGGTGAGGTTATCCATGGTGGGGAGGCCATGGCAAGCAAGGATGCGAGCGTTGGCCCTTTCGGCGAGTTCCTTGAAATCCCCAAAGCCGAACACGGAGGCGTCGATCCCTTTCTTCCCATGAAGCATAGGGGTGAAATAGACCTTGCCTTTGGCCCCTTCAAAATGGGCTTTGCCATTGACCGGGATGAGCGTTTTCCTGATGCCGTCCCCTTCCATGAGGATCGCGTCCGCTTCCCCGATGACCTCGATCTCGCCTTCGCCGTTCATGGAATAGCTTTTCTCATAACGGATCGCGGGGACGCCGAGGAGTTTGGAAGCAAGGGCAAGGCCTTCGTCATAAGACGAAACCGCGAATAGGGCAAGGGACAAGGTGTTTTGGAAAGGGCGCCCTTTCCGGTACTCGGGAGGAAAGGAAGCGAGGGCCTTCAGGTTTACGAAATAGGCGCCTCCGACATAAGGGGAATAATCGATCTTCCATCCATCCGCGGGGGAAAGAAAAAGAAGGAATAGGTGATTGCCATCCACGTTATCGAGCTGGATGAGCTTATAGGTCTCGTCCTTGCTGCGGTAGGGGCTCGTGAACTGGAACTGGTGTGCATAGCCTCCCCCGTTCTTCTTGCCCATGAAGTTGAAGGGCAAGTTGAGGCCGAATTCCCCGAAGTCCCGACGGGCAGTCGAAAGGTCGAGACGAACTCCTTGCTTCATCGGGCTCACGTGAAGGATGGTCTTGCCATCAAGAGAAGAAAACGCATACACGTCCCCGCTGCTTTCCAAAATCGGGAGTTCTTCTTTCTGGCTTTCGTAAGGCGAGGTCTCGTAGATTCTCGTCTTCGCGATGTCCTGGCCAAGGGGCGTGTAAGTCACGGAAAGCCTCTCTGGGTTGAAGATGGGTCGTCTGTCCCGGGAATCAAGGAAAGACAGGGAATTGCCGTTTCGCTGCAGGAGAATCGTCTTCATGGTCATTATCTCGTTTCCCAAAGTCTATCCGCCCTCGCTCAAGGGGGGAACGCGAAAAAAGCAAAATCCTAAAATAATGAAACAAAAAGAGGCCCGAAAGCCTCTTTCGTTATGTTTGTATCGGCTTAGCGATCCCCGACGAAATCGGCGGCATCCTCGCGGTCGCGGCGGTCGCGATCGCTGCCTTCGTCCTCGGAGAAATCCTCGTCCTCGTTCTCTTCGCGGAGGACGCCCATCATCGCTTCGTCGTAAAGTTTTTCTTCCTTGGCGTCGGCTTCGTCGTCGGAGGCGCTTTCGATGTCGCTGTAGATCTCGGTGACGTCGACCTTGGCCTGGAGGTCATGGCGATCGGCGAGGTCCCAGTAGTTGTCCGCAAGGACGATGACGGTGCCGCTAAGCGAGAGGTCGGCGTAGAAATGGCCGATGCGGTCCATCTCTTCCTCAGGGGTGATTTCGAGGGTTTCCTTGACCACCGCCCAAAGCTCGGGGAAGGACATCTCGCTTCCTTTTTCCTTGAGGGCGTCGATCGCGACTTGGATCATGCTTCCTTTTTCGATATTCATGGGTTTTGTTTCCTTTCTTTTGGCAAGAACTCGCGCAAATATATATCACATCTTCTCGGGAGAAGAAACCCCGAGAATGGCGAGAGCGTTCGACATGGCGACCTTCGAGGCCTTCGCGAGGGCAAGGCGGCTCGAGGTGGTGGGGATGTCGTCCCGGTCGATGATGCGGCAATTCGTGTAGAACGAGTGAATGGCCGCGGCGAGCTTTTGGATGTAGGCCGCGACTTTGTAAGGGGCCCTTTCCTCCGCGGCGCCGCTCACGACGCCCGGGAAATCCGCGAGGAGACGGAGAAGGGTCATCTCCGCCTCTTCTTTGAGAAGCGGGGCTTTCTCGTCGAGGGGGATGTCGCTCCCAAGGGAGAGGACGCTGCAGCAACGGGCATGCGCGTATTGGGCGTAATAGACTGGGTTGTTGGAAGAGCGTTCCATCGCGAGGTTGTAATCGAAGTCGAGGTGGCTCGACTGGCTGCGCTCGACGAAGAAGTAACGCACGGCGTCGACGCCGACGTCTTCCACGAGGTCGCGGTGGGCAATGGCCTTGCCCGTGCGCTTGCTCATCTTCACTTCCTGGCCATCGCGGTAGACGCGGACGACCTGGACGAATTCGGCCTGCAGGACATCGGGGGAATAACCCTTCATCATGAGGGCGCTCTTCATGCGGCCGATGTAACCGTGGTGATCCGCGCCGAGGACGTCGATCAGGAGGTCATAGCCACGGGACATCTTGTCGTAGTGATAGCAGATGTCCGGCATGAAGTAGGTATAGCAACCATCCGCCTTGATGACGGGACGATCCTTGTCGTCCACGAAGCGGGAAGTGGCGAGGTACGTCGCCCCCTCCTCTTGGTAAAGGTAGGGCTTGAGAAACTCGAGGGTGTTCTCGATGTTCCCGCCTTTGCGGATATCCGATTCGTAGGAGACCTTGTCGAAATGGACGCGGAACGCATCGAGGTCCTTGCGGATCTTAGCAAGCTCGGCATCGATGCCGAAGCGGATGAAGAAATCGTGGGATTCCTCGTTTTCCTCGAGGTAACGGTCGCCGTACTTCTCCTTGATCTCCTTGGCGATGTCGATGAGGTCGACGCCATGGTAATCGTTGTCCCCAAGGACGGCCCCTTCCTTGCCGAAGAGCTCGCAATAGCGGATATAGAGGGAATGGCCGAGGTGCTCGACCTGGTTCCCGCAGTCATTCACGTAATACTCGCGGGTGACATCGTATCCCCCGGCATCGAGGAGATTCGCGATGCTGTCGCCGACCGCGGCGCAGCGGGTATGGCCGAGGTGAAGGTCGCCGGTCGGGTTCGCGGAGACATACTCGATGTTGACCTTGATCCCTTTGCGCGGGGAACGCCCGTAGGCCTCTTTCTCGCGGAGGATCGTCTCAACGACCCCTTGGAGGGCATCCTGCTTGAGGAAGAAATTGAGGAAGCCCGGGCCCGCGATCTCGACTTTCTCGAGGAAGGGGGACGTGAGTTCCGGCAAGAGGCGCTTGGCAAGATCGAGGGGTTTGCTGCCGGCGAGCTTGCTGAAGCGCATGGCGGCATTCGTGGAATAATCGCCATGGGATGCGTCGCGGGAATGCTCGATGACGATCAAGGCGGGGTCGACCGCGAGGCCGATCGCTTTCGTCGCATCGAGGACGACGGCACGGAGTTTTTCTTCGTTGGTCATAAGGATGTCCTTTCTAAGAGCAGGGTCGCGGTGGCGCGGATCGCTTTCTTTTCCCCGACCGCGTCGAGCCCTTCGTTCGTCATGAGTTGGAGGCCGACGTTGCCTTTGTCCGTCTCGAGAAGCCGGGCGAGATTCTCTCGCATCGCCTCGGCATAGGGGGAGAGGCGAGGGGCTTCGGCGAGGAGGCCGACGTCGAGATTCCCGAGGCGGTAGCCCTTCTCTTTGACGAGGTTATAGCAATGCGTCAGGATGAGGGAGGAATCGATGCCTTCGCACGTTGGGTCGTTCGGGGGGAAGTGCTGCCCGATGTCCCCGAGGGCGAGGGCGCCGAGCAAGGCGTCGGATACCGCGTGGAACACCACGTCGGCATCGCTATGGCCATCAAGGCCAAGAGGGGAAGGGACTTGGACTCCCGCGAGGATGAGGGGTCGCCCTTCCACGAGGCGGTGGATGTCTTCCCCGTGTCCGATTCGATAGAGGCTCATACGTTGAAACGGAAGAAGACGATGTCGCCGTCTTTCATCACGTAGTCCTTTCCTTCTTGGCGGAGTTTGCCCGCTTCTTTCACCGCGGCTTCCGAACCATAGGTGTGCAAGGCATCGAAATCATAGACTTCCGCCTTGATGAACCCCTTCTGGAAATCGCTGTGGATGACGCCCGCGCATTCCGGGGCGGTCATGCCGTTATGGAAGGTCCAGGCGCGGCATTCGTCGGTCCCGCAGGTGAAGAAGGTGCTGAGGTTGAGGAGGCGGTAAGCGGCTTTGACGAGTTTGTCTAGGCCCGATTCCTTCGTGCCGAGGTCCTCGAGGAAGACGGCGCGGTCTTCCGGGCCAAGCTGGGAGATTTCGTACTCGATCTGGCAAGAGACGGGGATGCATTGGGCGTTTTGGCTCGCGGCGATCTCCTTCACTTTCTGGTAATGGGCGCAAGACTCGATGTCCGCGTAATCCTCGGGGGCGACGTTCGCGACGTAGATGATGGGCTTCAAGGTCAGAAGGAAGAAATTCTTTCTGGCGTATTCGATTTGCTCGGGAGAAAGGCCTTTGACGGAACGGGCGGGGAGGCCGTCGCTCAAAGCCTTCTGGATCGGTTCGAGGATCGCCATCTCGTAAATGGCGGTCTTGTCTTTGGCGATGCGGGCCTTGATGCTTTGGCGCCCGATGATCTTGGTGACCGTGTCGAGGTCCGCCATCGCGAGCTCAAGGTCGATGGTCTCGATGTCGCGGGCCGGGTCGATCGAAGCGGCGACGTGGATGATCTCGGAGGATTCGAAGCAGCGGACGACCTCGCAAATCGCGTCGCATTCGCGGATGGCCGCGAGGAACTGGTTGCCGAGGCCTTCGCCTTTGGAGGCTCCTTTGACGAGGCCGGCGATATCGTAAAACTCGAAGGTGGCGTTGATCTTGCGCTGGGGGTGGAACATCTCGGTCAGCTCGTCGAGGCGCTCATCGGGGACGATGACGACCCCGGTGTTCGGCTTGATGGTCGCGAAAGGATAATTCGCGGCTTCGACATGCGAATTCGTGATGGCATTGAACAAGGTGCTTTTCCCGACGTTTGGCAACCCAACGATACCGGCTTTTAATGGCATGAGCGTCCTAACCTCCTAAAGTGCCTAGGAATTGTAAACTTATCTTCTTCAAGAAGATAGCATTATTTGTCGGATTCCTCGATTTCCCTCCGTCCTAAAAGAGGGATAATCAAGATGAAAAATGAAAAAATAGAGGGGGCGTCTATTTGTTTTTCCCTGCTTTGTAACGATAGCAGACGAGGTCGCAGGTCCCTTCTTTCCACGGGGAAATCGTGACGTTTTCGCGGATCTTCTCGTATACGAAACCGCATTTTTGGAAGACGCGGATGCTCCGATGGTTTTCCTTGAAAGCCGTGAGGATGATCTCCGGATAGCCGACGGAGACGAGATAGTCGCGGAAGGCAAGGCAGGCCTCGGTCATGTAGCCCTTGCCCCAGGCGGAACGGGAAAGGACGTAACCGATTTCCGGGACGGAACCCTCGAATTTGGCCACGTCAATCGAACCGAGAAGTTCGCCGTCTTCCTTCCGTTCGATCCCGAAACGGAAAGGGCTTTCTTCCGACAGCCAGCAAGAAAGGATCGCCTTCGTGTCATCGAGGCTTCGATGGGGGTTCCACGAAAGATAGCGAGTCACTTCGGGGTCGTTGCACCAACCGTAGTACATGGCTTCCGCGTCCTCTTCGCGAAAGGGGCGGAGGATGAGACGCTCCGTCTCGATTCGTCTTTCTTCCGGCATAAGCAATCCTTCCTTAGATAAAAAAGAACCCTGCCGAATCGGCAGGGTTAGAAGCACTGAGATTAGATCTTCTTAACGTTCTTAGCACGAGGCCCACGATCCGATTCTTCGATCTCGAACTCTACATTCTCGCCTTTTTCGGCGGTCTTGTAGTCGTCCATGATGAGAGCGGAATAGTGGAAGAAGTAGTCACGGTTGTCTTCGGCGCGAATGAAACCATAACCCTTTTCTTTGTTGAAGTTTTTGACTGTTCCCTTCATGAGACTCCTAACCTTCCTGGCGCGTTTCCTGAGAAACTTAACCGCTTTCTAGTATAAATCGTTTCGTTTTTGGTTACTAAGGATTTTTCTAAAAAATCCCTCTCCCCTTACCTTCTCGAGGAAAAGTCTTCCTTTTGGAGGCGCGCCTTTAAGAAGAGGCTTACAAGGAGGCAAAGGGCGAGCGAAGCGAAAACGACGACGAAGAGGGGGCTCCCGGAGAAGCGGATCCGAAGAGGCGTTCCAAAGGAGAAAGACAAAAACAAAGAGACAAAGATCTCGGCAGCGAGGATTCCCGCGACCGCGGAGAAGCAAGAGGAAGAGGCATCGAGGATCGCGCGGCTTTCCTGCAAGAGCAATAGATCCTTCTTGGCAAGGCCGAGAGCATAGAGAGCCTTTCCTTCCTTCGCGCTTTCGGAGGTTGAAAGAGCCATGGTAAGAAGGAACAAAAACGCGCTCGAAAGCAAAGAAATCAACGAGAAAAACAGCAATACCACCCCAATATAGTCCGTTGTCTCCCCCAAGGATTCTTCCACGAGCGCGGAAGGGGAAGCGAAAAGATACCCGGGAAACTCCTTCTCGAGCTCGGTGGCCCAATTCGCCGTGTCTTCTTTTCCATCCAGATAGAAAACCGCCCCGCGGGGCTCCGCTTGAAGAGGGCTCATCAAAAGATCGTCAACAAAAAAGTCTATCGTCCAATCGTTCTTCACGAAGAGGACATCGGTTTCTTCTTCTTTCGTTCCCACGACCTTAAGTTCCTTGCCCTCGAAATGGCGCGAATAGGTGCTACCGGAAATCGAGCTTCCGACTTCCGCGAGAACGTTTACTTTTTCGGGGTTCCCAAGTTTGTGAAACAAAGACGTAGACAAGGCCACTTCCGTTGTTTCGATGGGCTTGTTCCCTTTGATCCCGTCGAGATTCGCGGAAATCCTGAGGCCTTTCGACCCGGAAGAAAGAAGACTCCCCTCCACGGTCCCTTCGGGCATCTCCCCAAAAAGCCCCGCCTGCTCTAGAGGAAGGTCGCGATACGTCTTTTCAAGCATGTCTGAGAGTTCTTGATTTCGCGTCAAGAAAAAACGTCCCGAGAACCCGATGAGGGCGCTTTCAATCGAGGCGAAAAAACCGCCGCTCGTCACGGGCAAACGACCTCGAATCGCAGGATGCGAACGCTCGACTTGATCAAGAAGGCGATAGGGAATCCCGCGCCCCGCCTTCTGGAACACGTAGAGGCGATTCAGCCCGATGCGCGTGCCTAGGGGGCAAAGGGTTGGGGCGTAATCCGCGCTCACGAAGTCGAAGGCAACCGAAGATAGACTCTCGTCCTTCCGCGCTTCTTTCAAGAAGGCGCTCGGCTTTCCCTCGATTTCCAAAAACGGGAGGGAACGGGCTTCTTGGGGCGATCCGGGCATCCCATCCCCGACATCCAAGAAGCGCAGGGTATCGCAAAGGATCGAGACATTCCAATCCATTGAAGCGTGATAAAAGCAAGGAACGGGGCTTTCCTTCACCCCGATGACGCGGAAGACGAGTTCTTCCGCGAGATTCCAGGAGAGATTGGCAAGGCGCAAGGTCAGCAAGAAGCTCCCTTGCTCGCAATAGGAGCCAAGATTCGCGTATCCCCGCAGGAGGCCAAACGAAGAGCAAAGGCGCGCCATCGTCGCGAAAGGCAGGCCAAGGACCACCTCGCTTTCATCCATCTCGCCCAAAGGGGATGGGAAAGTCGGCTCCTCTTCTCTGAGCCACAGGAAATCGTTGATGGAACGAACGCTAAAACCCTCAAGCATCTCAAGGCTCGCCCCATTCTCGTAATAGAAAGCGTTGTCATCGGGGAAAGAGGACTCGAAATCGTAAAGAAGGGCTTTCCCGATCCCTTTCACCAACGAGGGGAAGGCGTCCTGGACTTTTTTCGCCTCGAGGATCGTCCCGAGTTCGACGTTTTCGCCCTCGGAGGGTTTCGAGGCAGGCTCCATCACGATGGTGGACGGAGGGACGATGGAAGAAAAGACGTCACCCATCTGCTTGGTGATGGAGGAAGAGACATAGACGCTTAAACCAAGCCCCAGGAGCCCAAACGTCATGGCAAGGGTGTTACACAAAGAACGAACGGGCGCCTCTTTCTTTTTCCTTTTCCCGTGCCGAAAGGCGTTTTTCCACGACAAGGACGGTTTGGCCTTCCACGCGTCGATCGCGGGCAAATACAGCGGCGGTTCCTTTTCCTGGTGAAGGATCTTGTCCGCAACAACTTTCCCGTCTTGAAGCGTCACGATGCGATCGACGTATTCCTTCGCCCTCTCTTCGTCATGGGTCACCATGATGACGAGGCGAGTCGAGGAAAGGCGCTTCAAAAGGAAATAAACAAGACGGGCATTTCCTTCATCCAAAGCGCTTGTCGGCTCATCCGCCAACAAAAGGGCGGGGGAAGCGATCAAAGCTCGGGCAATGGAAACCCTCTGCCGTTCCCCGCCCGAGAGCTTCTTGACCTTTTGCTTGGCCTTCTTGTCCATCTTCACCAAAAAGAGGAGGGACATGGCTTTCTCTTTTCGCTTGGAAAGAGGTTCCTTGCTCAGGCAGGAAAGAGGGAAAAGCACGTTCTCGAGGGCCGTCTCGCACTCGAGAAGCTCGTCTTTTTGGAACACCATCCCGATGTTTCGGAGGCGGAAGGCGGAACGCTCGTCTTCCTTGAAAGCGGACAGCTCTTCTTCTCCCGCGAACACGGATCCGTTTTCGGGCACCACTTGGCCAGAGAGCAAGGACAAGAGAGTGCTCTTCCCAGATCCCGAGGGACCGACAATCGCGACAAAGCCCGTCGCGGGGAAGCGAAGGGTCACGTCTTTCAAGACCTTCTCTCCCCCATAGGATTTCGAGCAACGCATGAGCGAGAGGAAACTATTCATCGCGGAGTTCCTCCACGAACGGGGCTTTGCGGGCATGGGATAGCGGGATCGAGACCGCGATAAAGGCCAGAATGAGCGGAAGGGCAAGGAAAAGAAGCGGCAAGAAATAAGGGATGCCGAGGAAAGAGCGGATGGGCAACGAAAGCAAGGAAGGGATGCCGAAATGGGTTAAGAAAAGGGAATTGAGGGCGGAAGAGAAGGAAGGAAACGAGAGCAAGGAGGCAAGGGCGGCAAGGAACGTCGTGAGCATCCCTTCGTTTAGGAAAAGCGAGGAAACGTCTTTCTCGCTGGCCCCGAGGACGCGCAAGATCGCGCACTCTTTCTTGTGTTCGGCGAAGGAGGACGCCCCGGAGATCGCAAGAACAAAGGAGAGGGTCAAGCCAATGAGCAACGAGAAAAGGAGCAGCGCGGCATCGAATCCTTCCGCGAGCAAGGAAAAGCTTTTTCCAGACAGATAGGTCGGGGAAGACAAGACGAACCCTTCCCCGTTGTTGGCCAGATCGTCCATCATCGTCCAGAGCCTCTCCGCGGCTTCCGTCCCTTCCGCGAAAAGCCAACGCGCTTCCCCGAGGCAAGCGGAGGTTTCCTCTTCCTCGAGCAAGAGGGGGATCGAAAGGGTTCGCCCATACGTTTCTTGAATGCGTGGAATCGGGAGGTTCCGAAGATAGTTCTCGAGGCCGCGATACGAGTAATAAAGGGTTGGTTCCCCGAAAAACGCGAAATCCTTGACCTTGCCGTCCAGGCGAAGCGAAACCGTCTCCTCGATGAAATCCTCTTTCGCCCGATAGGAAAAAGAGAAGGAGATCGGGACCTTGATCACGTCCCCCACGGAAAGCCCCCTCTCCTTGAAGAACGCCTCGTTGCCAAAGCAAGACGAGAAGGACGTGGCCTCGAAAAGAGAGCCTTCAAGCAAGAGAGGCGACTTCGAAAATGAAAGCGAAGGATCGAGGACGGGGGCGAAACGGACGGATTCCTGCGTGGTTCGATTCCAAGAAAAAACGTTCCTTTCGGGGAAGAAATAACGCAAATCCGCCTCCAAAGAAATGCCTTCTTCCCCTTCGATGAAGGAAGACGCCTCTTCAAGTGACGGCCTAGATTCCTTGACCAAACGGACAGGGGACCCTTCCACTTCCAGCGTCTCGCGTTTCTTTAGCTCCGCGAAGGCAAACCCAAGGCTCTCCCGTTCCGCGGCCTTCAAGGCCACCGGGGAGCCAAGGGCGAAAGCACTCGAAAGAAGGCAGGCGCTGATGCCGATGAATCCCGAGAGGAACGAGAGGGACGCCTTCCATCCCCCTTCTTCCAAGTGGCGGAAAAGGAAAGGGAGTTTCCATGAAGGCAAGCAACGAATCCTGCTCTTCTTTTTCTGCTCGGAAACAATGCCGTCCGCGAGGATCGTGGGGAAGATGATCTCCCCTTTCTCGAAACGGATGATCGCGTCGGAATAGCGTTCCGCGAGTCCCTCGTTATGGGAAACCATGATTACGAGGCGAGACTTCGACTGCGTGGAAAGGACCTCCATCGCTTTCAAGGCGGACTGGCTATCGAGCGCCCCAGTCGGCTCGTCCGCGAAAAGGATGGGCGGGGAAGAAACGAGGGCTCTGCATAAAGCGACGCGCTGCTTCTCTCCTCCCGACAAGGTCGCCGCCTTTTGCCTCGCCTTTTCCTCGAGGCCGAATTCTTGGAGAAACATGGATGCCCGTTCCTCCGCTTTCTTCTTGCTCGTTCCCAAAAGGCGAAGGGGCAAAGAGACGTTCTCGATGGCGGAGCAAGATTCCAGCAATTCGTAATGTTGAAAAAGGAAGGCGGTCTCTTTCGCGTGGAAGGCGGTTCTTTCCTTGTCTTTCATTTGAGACAAGGGCTTCCCGCGATAAAGGACCCTTCCTTCCTTGGGGGAAAGGAGGCCAGAAAGCAAATGAAGGAACGTGCTTTTCCCGCATCCGGATGGCCCAAGAATCGTGAAAAACCCTCGCGTTGGGAAGCGGAAGGAAGCGTGCAGGAAAAGGTCTTTCTCTCCCGGGAAAGCCATGCCGAGGTTCTCGATTTCTAATAGGTAACGAATAAGGATCTCCTTTCTCTATTCTTATGCCAAATCGCGCGCCTCTTTTTCTCGCGGGTTTCAAAGAAAACGAAAAAAGCGGGATGTCTTCGAGACAAACCGCTTGATCCGTTTCGTTACAAATTAAGCCAAGGGATCCGTGGAGAAGGGGACGATCGGCTTTTCGTGATGGGCGATGACGCGTTTGATCTTTTGGTTGAAACGATCCCGGTCGATGAGAAGGACGTGCCCGCAGCCAAGGCAGATGACCTTGATGTCGGCGCCGAGGCGGACGATTTGGAATCGCTTGCTCCGCGCGATGCAAGGATGGGGCTTCTTCATCTCGACCTCGTCGTAGAGGTCATAGGGAATCACCACGGCTGATCCTCCATCTTGACGGCCGCGGGCACCTTGGGGAGGCCAGGCATCGTCATGATTTCCCCGGTGAGGGGAATGACGAAGCGGGCGCCGGCGGAAAGGTTCACCTCGCGGATCGTGATCGCGAATCCTTCCGGGGCCCCGAGGACCTTCGGGTCATCCGAGAGCGACTGCGGGGTTTTGGCCATGCAGATGTAAGCGTCCCCGAAACCAAGGGATTCGTAGAACGCGAGCTGCTCTTCCGCTTTCGGCTCGTAGACGACTTTGCCGGCGTGGTAGATCTCGCGGCAGATGGTCTCGATCTTTTCCTTGAGGGGACGATTGAGGTCGTAAAGGGGGTGATAATGCGAGGGCTCGGTCGCGAGGAGATCTTGGACTTCCTTCGCGAGATCGATCGCCCCATCCCCGCCCTTGAGGAAGCCATCGAGGAAAGCGACGCGGTATCCTTGCTTCTTGCAATAGGATTTGAGGAACTCCACTTCTTCCTCACTATCTTGGGCGAAGTGGTTGATGGCGACGACGAACGGCACCCCATACTTTTTGATGTTCGCAAGATGGGCATCGAGATTCGCGACCCCCTTGGAGAGGGCTTCGACGGAAGGAACGGCGAGATCCTCGAACGCTTGGCCGCCGTGCATCTTGAGCGCTCGGATGGTCGCGACCATCACGACGGCGTCGGGCGCGATACCCGCCTCGCGGCATTTGATGTCGAGGAATTTCTCCGCGCCGAGATCGGCGCCGAATCCCGCCTCGGTCACGGTGATCGGGGCGAGGCTCATTGCGAGGTTCGTCGCGATGATGGAATTGCAGCCGTGGGCGATGTTGGCAAACGGGCCGCCGTGGATGAGGCAAGGATTGTTTTCGAGGGTTTGGACAAGGTTCGGGAGGAAGGCTTCACGCATGAGCTTCATGACCGCGTGGCTGACACGCAAGTCCTTGACCGTGACGGGGGTCCCGTCTTTGCGGTAAGCGACGATGATCCTCTGGACGCGGGAGAGGAAATCCTCTTCATCGCGGGCAAGGCAAAGGATCGCCATCATCTCGCTTGCGACCGTGATGAGGAAGGAATCCTCGCGGGAGGCGTTGCGCTTGTCGTTGCCGTGGAGCGAGACTTCGCGAAGGGCGCGGTCATTCATGTCCATCGCCCGTTTCCAGACGATGCGATTGGGATCGATGTTCATCTCGTTCCCTTGCCAGAGCTCGTTGTCGATGACGGCGCTGATCAAGTTGATGGAGCTCGTTAACGCATGCATGTCCCCCGTGAAATGCAAATTGATCTCTTCTTGCGGGGCGACCGAAGCAAGGCCTCCGCCCGTCGCGCCGCCCTTGATGCCAAAGACGGGGCCGAGGCTAGGCTCGCGAAGGCAAAGCATCGCCTTTTGGCCGATTTTGCCAAACCCTTCCGCGAGGGCGATGGAGGTCGTGGTCTTCCCTTCGCCCGCCTTCGTCGGCGTGATGGCGGTCACGAGGACGAGCTTGCCTTTCGGCTTGCTCCGCTGCTCGCGCAGGAAAGACGCGGAAATCTTGGCTTTGTATTTGCCATAGGGCTCGAGGGCATCCGCGGGGATGCCGGCGATTTGAGCGATATCTTGAATGGGTTTTAAGGACATGGCTATTTACCTCCTCGAATCTAGTCTACTCGCTTTTGCCAAGGGCACGGAGGATTTCCTCCTCCCCCCGGACCCATTCGATCTCGAATTGGTTCCGGAAGAACGTTTCCTGGCGTTTGACGTAGTGACGCGTGTTCTTCTTGATATCTTCCTTGCATTCCTCGAGGGTCTTCACCCCATCGAAATAGGGGAAGAGCTCCTTGACCCCGATGGCGCGGAAGGCGGCGCAGGAACGGCCGTAGCGATCCACGAGCCTTTTGTTCTCTTCGACGAGTCCCGCTTCGAACATGGCGTCCACCCGGGCGTTGACCCGTTCGTAAAGGGGCTCACGGTCCGCTTGAAGGCCGAAGAAGCGGACATCATAAAGAAGGCTGTTCTTGAAGAGTGGATCCCAAAGCTG
>JAEDJP010000026.1 GCA_016296285.1 Bacilli bacterium | reverse complement strand
CATCTGGGCGCCCTTCCGCTTCCGAAGACTACCCACAAGGAATTCATGGAAAGCAACGCGAAAATCGACTTCGAGATAAGCCCGGAAGACATGGCTGCTTTGAGGAGCATCTCCTTCAAGAGGGTTCCTACCAAATAAAGTTGGATTTCGCCGCCTCGCCATTGTCGACAAGGACGTCTTGGGCGGTCATGGAACGATTGATCACCGTGAGGAAATATGCCCATTCCGCGATTTCCTCGGTTTCGGCCCACGCGTGGAGCATCGTTTCGTTCAAGACGGCTTCATAGAGCTTTTTGTCTTGGAGGATGTGGGCGTTCAGTTCGTTATTGACCCCGCCGGGAGAAAGGGCGTTGCACGTGGCCCCAAACGCGGCGACCCGGCCTGCCAGATTTTTCATATACGAGACTACGCCCCCCTTGGATGCCGCGTATTCCGGGAATTCGGCACCCGTTGAAGCGGAGGCCGAGGCGATGAACAACACGCTGCGGATCGAGGGCGAAAGAGCGTATTTCTCGCTGACGCGAATCGTGCCTTTCAAATTGACATCGATCACATTGCCTTCTTGGATTCCGGCGTTGTTGATGAGGATTTCGGCCCCATCGATATCCGGCAAAGAATCCAAAGCGATATCGGCTTGGTGATGTGTGTAGGAGGGATGGACAATCGAAGACCCGAGAACGTCGATGCCGATGACTTGGTGCCCACGTTTCAAAAAGAGCTCGGCGATGCTTTTTCCGATTCCTCGCGTCGTCCCCGTGACGATGACCTTCATGCGTTTTTCCTCCAAGGGGTTTCCATGAGGGCAAGGTAGGCTTGGCCTACTCCTGCCGCTTTCCATTTCTTGCTTACATGATACCCGATGGGAGAGAAAATGACTTCCATCAAGAGTTCCGCGACCATCCCTAGAGATGCACAGACAAAGACCTGGGGAATGGTCCACCCAAAGAACGCGACCGAGACGATCAAGCTGAAAACGAGGTTATCCACGAATTGCCCGATGGCAGTCGACACGTAGGAGCGAAGATAAAAGACGAAGGCGTTGTCTTTTTTCGCTGCTTTCCCAATAGCCCAGGAAAGAAGGTTGTTCACAATCGCGGAGACGAGGAAGGCAGTGGTGCTTCCAAGCAAGACGTACCATTGGCCTGCGAAGGTGTTATTGAGCGCGGCGTTGAGAAGACTTTCGCTGCCCTCGACGTAAGATTCGCCCCACATGCCGGGCAACAGGGCGGCAAGGAAGAAAACGAGGGACATGGCAAGATTCACGAAAACCCCGAAAACGGCAACCTCATTCGCGGCTTTGGGCCCGAAATGTTTGGTGATCATGTCCATGGAAAGGAAAGAAACCCACGAAAGGAGGATTCCCGCGTCCAAGGCAAAGTGGGGGATGGGGATGTCGATGGATTTGTTCGCCAAAAGATTCATGCCCACCACGGACACGACGAAGAAGGCGAGAACCGGCCCGGGAATGGACCGGAACAGCAAGGTGATTTCCTGTTTTTGTCTTTGGAAGAAGGAACGAGAGACCTGATTCATGAGAAGTCCTTTCTGCCATGGCAGGATGAGAGACCTGCTGGGAGACGAAAGAAAACGCGTCTCCCAGTCACGAAAGACGCGTTATGAGGTCAATCGTTCCTGGTTTTGTTTAACGACAGGATGGCAACAACGAACTGTCGGGAATTTCTTCCGGGCAATAATTTAGCACGAACGGTCAATGGAGTCTACGAGGGATTCCATTCGAAAGAAAAAGAGAAAATCCTGCTCTCGCCCGATTCCTCGAGGGAAAAGACGCGGTCGCCTCTTTGATCATGAAATCCATAGGGCCCGCCAGCCGGATAGGGAATCGGAAAGATCCCCCGTCCCTGAAGCAGGGGCAGGTAGTTTTCTTCCCAATATTCCCGTCCGATTCCGGAATTCGAAAACGTTGCGACACCCTCGATTTTTCCGTCCCGTACCTCGGATAAACGCACCATGATAACAAAGGGAGATGGCGGGCATTCCGGGAACGGGGAATCCGTGAGGAATTTATTCAGGAAAGAGAAGTTCAAAGAATCGATGGGCTCCATCGAGAACCCAAAATAGAGGATCTCCTTCTCCTCTTCCTTCCAAAACCTCAGATCCGCTCGCGTGTTTCGATCGGCTCGACGGAACGTTTTTCGATACACGCCCTCGCTCATTTTCGAAAAACCATCCTGGATCAGTTTGTTCTCGAATCCCGGCAAGGCGTTGCTATGAAGGGAGGTTACCTGCACGTTGTCGAGGACAAAGGCGTCGGAGAATTGAACGCTCGCTCCATCAAGAAATGGGATCGCGTTCTCCGTGCCGGCGTTCTCGCGGATATAATCCCGGATTTCGGGGTCGTAGGAGGAACGAGGAGCCAACGTTGGAGGGAATTGGAGAAAGTTTTCAACAGCCTGACATTCGACCGTCCCGATTGAAGTGACTCGAAAGTGCTCCGCGTCTTGGTCAAAAGGAGATTCCTGACTTCCGAACGCATAGCTAATCTCGAGGTCTGTCCCAAAATATTGCATTTCGAAATACCTCAGCTGGTTTTCCGAACGGATATCCCCGACGAGGGCAAGCCAGGATGCGGCGAAAGGCGAAGAAAGGTCGCGGAGGGAATAATAGCCAGACTCCGTTTCCTCGAATTCGCCTTTCCCAAGATGGGCGAGTACTTTAAGCCCCTCTTTCTCCTCCAAATGCCCCTCTTGGATAAAATCACCCAGTTCAACATTTCCGTTGAATAAGGAAAAACGAAAGATGCCTTGATCCCCGACGGAAATGAATCCATCGGTTTCGTCAACGAATGCCGCATCACCAAGAAAAGCGCAGCAGAAGTCATCCCCTCGATAAAGAACCCCGTTGTTTTCGCTTAGGCGAAGCCAAAGCGTTCGTAGCCTCTCGTTTTCTTCGATTTTCGGGGTAGAAAAAGAAGATTCCTCTGATGTTCCGATAGCGGAAGAATCGGAGGAAAAAGAGGGCAGGAGGTCAGAACATGAGCACAACAAAAGGGCGCTGCATGCCAAGAACACGATTTTCATGAAGAGACCTTTCTCCCCGTCCCAATTCCGATTTTAATGCGGTTTTCTCTTTTGGGAAGAGGAAACCTGCTAAGATGAAGCCATGTCAAATCTTTCGGACGCACTGCTGAGGTTTCACGAAGAGAACAAGCGGAACCTTCCTTGGCGAATGGAACCATCCCCATATCACGTTTGGGTCAGCGAGATCATGCTTCAGCAGACGCGCGTTGAGGTTGTGAAAGGATATTTTGAGCGCTTCATGGCTTCCTTGCCTGACGTCGCTTCCCTTGCCGTCGCAAGCGAGGACCTTTGCCTGAAACTTTGGGAAGGGCTTGGCTATTATTCGCGCGTCCGCAATCTCCGAAAGGCCGCGGGGATCATCCTCAAAGAGTTTCAAGGTGATGTTCCCCACGATGTATCCAAACTGAAACGCCTGCCTGGGATTGGGGAATATACCGCCGCCGCAATCGCCGCCATTGCCTTCCATGAAAAAGAAGTTGCGGTCGATGGGAATCTCGTCCGGGTCTATTCCCGCTTGTTCGCAAAGCCTCTTGATCCCGGATCCCAAAAAGATCGGCGTCTCGTCGCCCAAGGTTTCGCGGACCTAATGAGCATCGATCCAGCCATCTTTAACGAAACGTTGATGGATATTGGGCAATTACAGTGCTTGCCTAATGGAAAACCCCTTTGCTCGACGTGCCCTTTGCGAGCTCTTTGCCTGGCTCATGAAAGGGGCGAAGAACAAAAATATCCTCTTGCGAAAAAGAAAACCAAAAGGAAAACCGAGGAGAGAACGATTCTGATTTTAACGAAGCAGGATCGCGTCTATCTTGAAAAGCGACCGGCGAAAGGATTGCTGTCTTCTCTCTATCAGCCGATGAATCTTGCCGGTCGTTGGAAAGAAGAAGACCTGCGCGATTATCTTGAAAAGAAAGGGTACGTTCTTGGCTCTTTTGAGAATTTGGGCGGAGCAAAACACGTCTTCAGCCACATGGAATGGCACATGACGGGATGGAAAATCGAAGTTCTCGCCTCCCCGAAGGACGCGCTGTTTGTAACACGAAACGAAAAAGAAACTGAGTATTCCGTGCCGTCTGCGTTCAGTGCCTTTTTGCCTTGACGCCTGAATCTTTTTTGTTCGTATCTTTCCGACTTGGCCGTTATAATAACCGAGTTAGGAGGTTACTAACATCATGTACAACGACGAGAACCGCGCGATGGCTCTTGCGAAGCAACTGAACGGCTTCGACTACGTGCTCATCGACACTTGTTCTCTCATGGAAGATGCCTTCCCCGCGTGGATGGATCGTCTGGTCGCTGCACAGGATTATTTGGAAGATTCTTCCACGGAAATCTACGTTCCGAAAGAATGCATCGAAGAACTAGAAAGGCATTCGAAGAACAAAAAGGATTTCGATAAGCGCGGGCCCGCCAAAAGGGCATTGAAGATTCTCAAAGACGCAAAGAGACGCAAACTTATCACGATCTTGAAGAAACAGAAAAAAGATCGGAAATCCTTCGCTGACAACGCTATCTACGTCAAAGTCAGCACCGACCGGTTGAGCCAAAAAATCCTCGTCATCACCCAAGACAAGAAACTCGCGAGCGATCTCATCGCCTTGAACAATCTTCTTTCCCAAAGGGGAAGGAATGCCCACATCATGAAATTCGAGGGCACGGAAGGGAATTTGGTTCCCAATCGAGGCGAGATTCTTCCGTCTGACAACAAGAAATCCGACCGCAAGCCGAGTGGTTATGCGGACAAATCACATGGGCTTCCAAAGCCTATTTCTGGTGGGCCGGTCAAGCCGGTCCCTGGGGTCGTCAAACCTTTGCCGCCAGAACCGAAAAAAGTAGAAAACAAAGCGCCAATCAAAGAGGTAAAGCCCGCGAAAACGGATACCGTTCCCGCTTCTTTTGCTTCTAAAGATCCTGTAAAGGAACCGACGAAAAAGCCGCTTTCCAAAGCTCATTCCGCAACAGGGAATTCGCTGCAGGCCGCAATTTCCTCTTGCGCTTCCGGCATCAATTTGATGTTCCGTTATCCCTCCATTCCCTATGCGAGACAGTTCCATGGCGACGTCGATTTGACCGAAACCGATTTGGAGCACATCGTATCGAGTTTGGAGCAACGCAAGAGCCAAGGAATCACGAGAGTCCATTATTCCTATAAAGGATTCTTGTGGTCCGCGGAACCGATGGATGGAAAAGGCGGTTATCGCGCCTGGATCGAGAAGATCCCGACCCCCGAATCCGCTCAAACGCCTGTTCAACTCAAAGAAAAGGATTCCGCCGTCCCGACAAACAGCAAGGAAGTTATGCCAAATGGCGTCGTGAAGGTCATCAAAGCCTCCCCGGCACCGAAACCGGAAGATACCAAGGCCCCTGCCCAAGCCGGCATGAGCGACGAGGAATACGCTTCCGTGAAAGAAGGGATTCTCTCGAAACTCTCCTTCGTATCGGCGAGGGCCCTCAAGAAGAGCTTTGGTTTAGGTCCGTATCGAGCTTCCAAGGTGATTCGTCGCATGCAGGAGGAACATCTCTTGGGAACCGAGCCAAATCCGCAACATGGCTTCCCGGTGATCAAGAAGGATTCTGCTGTTTCTTCCGAGCCTGAGGTTTCGGGAAAAGCAAAACCCGTGACGGAAAAGGCCCCTGCGCCTTCTACCAAAAAGAAGACGCCTTCGGCAAAACCGTCCATCCAAAAGGAGAACTCTGCCCCGAAGGCCAAAGTGGAACCCGCCACGAAGCCCGCGCCGAAAACGGCCGTCGCCAAAAAGCCATCCAAGCCGCAAGCGGAGACTTCTAAAGAGACCAAGGCGGAGGTCAAAAAGGCCCAGCCCACTCCGAAGAAGGCCGTCAGCAAGACCTCAACCAAAAAAGAATCTGGCACACCCGCCATGAAACCAGTTTTGAAAGCGGTGAAAGAAGAACGCAAGCCTTCTGAAAAAGTTTCAGCAAAGCAAGGCTCTTCAACCGCGAAAACGAAGCAAACGGCCACCAAAAAGGCCCCTGTCGCGACCCCGGTAACTCCGAGCGAGCCTCGCCTCATCGTCTTGGCGCCCACAAACGAGGAGGAAAGGAAGGCCATGGATCGCCGCGCCGCCTCACGGGCCAAGCCGAAAGCGGCTGCCCCGAAAAACGAATCCAAGGATTTCAACTTGGCAAAGGAAAAGGAGAAGGCCCTTCAGGCGTTGATGAACAATCCCGCCACCTCGAAGGCCGCTCTCTCGAAAGCCATCGATGACCAGTTGGTTCTGATCGAGCGGTTGACTCCCTCCGAAAAGAGAAAACTCACCCTTCACAAAACCCAGCTTCTCATGATGAAAAAATCCTGATTGCCTTCACCCGCGCTTGTTCCCCCTGCGCGGGTTTTTCTTTATTTAATTTGCATTTTCGCGCGTTTGCATAGAAGATTTGTTTCATGAAGAAAAACATCATCGTCTCCCTCATCGTCTATCCCGTCATCGCGATCGGAACTTTTTGCCTTTGTTTTTTCGTACGCGGAAATTATGCATTGACGGGCTGGGCGGATGCTTTGTTTTTCAGCGGCGTATTTGTCGCCCTCGCGGGTCTATTGACGATTTTGTCTTTCTTTGGAGCCTTTGATTTTATGATCTACGGGTTCCGTTCCGTCTTCAAACACATGAACCGAAATTACACGAATTCCCAGGACAAATATCCGGACTATTATGCCTATTCCGAAGGGAAAAAAGCCAAGCGGAAAAAAGAGGGAATTTTCATTTGGATTTGGCTTATTCTGGCGCTTTTGCTCATCGCAGCGGGTTTAATAATAGACGGCTTGACACGGTAGAAGCGTTTTCATGAAAGAAGATGAAAATTTCTCTTGACCTTTTTTGTTTTGCCTTTTTACTTAAGCCATCCCGAAAGGAGAGAAATATGAGAAATAAAAAAATCATCGCTCCCATCGTGGCGTTTGGCGCTATTGCCTTAGCCCTTGCGTCTTGCGGTGGTGGCACCCCAACCGAGTCGTCGAGTACCGGTGGTGATGTCAGCTCCAGCGTTGACAATCCTTCTGAATCCACTTCTAAAGAAGAATTGCTCCCGATTGCCTCTGGCGCGCATCAGTACATCGACAAATCCTACGCCGAGAGAACCGAGATCCTCGGCAAACTCGAGAAGTACGCGGTCGACAACGCGATCACCGGCCTTCCTCTTTATGAGAACTCCGGCTATCAAATGATGAACCCGCGTATCGTCAAAGGCACGACGAACTATGTCACGAACTACGGCTTCTCGACCATCCGCGATGGCTACATCAAGGAAGGCGTGAAGCTCGAAGGCGAGACGAACGACAAGTACCAGAATTACTATCACACCTGGTCCGCGTCCGACCCCGCGTCCTTGAACGCTTGGAATAACGATGGCTCGGAGGTTGCCGACCTTGCTGCCAACGCGATGACCAGCTATTTCGGAACCAAGCTGAACGCAGAAAAGACCGGGTATGAATGGTATGGTGTCCTTTCCACGGATGATCACATGCTCCCCGTCTTGAGCGACGGCTCCATCGTCGCGAATCCGACCGCCGAAGAATTGCACACCACTTGGCGTATGCACGTTCGCACCGGCGAAACGGGCGGCGTTTCGTATCGCACCGCGTCGACCCTCTCGAATCGCGCTGCGTATGACGGTCGCTATGTCACCTTGGAAGACTACGTCACCGCTTTCAAGATGTTGCTTAACGGCGCCAACGGCCTCTATCGTGGCGCTGAGCTCGCCAAAAAGACCGGCAAAGGCGCGATCGCTGGCCTTGCAAACTACTACGCGGTTACCCAAGCCATCGGCGAGAAGGGTGTTACCACCCACGAAACAGCGGAATACTATTTCGCCAAGTCCGGCATCGCGAGCGGCACCGACGAGAAAGGCGACTACCTCGAATTCACCTTCCAGACCCCGGTCAACCGTTTCTATGCGATGTATTCGATGTCCAGCGGCCTTTATCAGCCGATCCCTGCCGATTTCGTGAATCTCGTCGGCATCGAGAACCTCGGTGGCTACAGCAAAGACAAGTCCACCAGCCCGATCGACAACTTCTTGAGCCTTGGGCCGTACATGATCGAGTCCTGGGAATCCGAGAAGCTCATCACCTTCAAGAGGAACGATGAGTGGTGGGAACGCAAGGAAAACCCGAACCTCTATCGCATCGGCGGCATCCACCAGACGATCCTCCCTGGCTACGCCACCGATAAGAACATCGCCTTCAAGGAATTCTTGAACGGCAACCTCGATGCCGCCGGCATCCCGAGCGACTACCTTGAACAGTACTCCTCCGATCCGCGCGCCAACGTCATCCCCGGCGACTCCGTCTTCAAACTCAACCTCAACACCTGCGACGAAGAAACCTGGGAATATCTCTTCGGCGAAGAAGGCACCCAAGCCCAAACCGTGAAGGCGGACTACTGGAAAGTCAAACCCTGGATGTCGAACGACAACTTCATCCGCGGCCTCTTCTATTCCATCGACCGCGCGACCTTCGCTTCCAAATTCGGCTGCACGCCTTCCGTGAACTACTTCTCCAACGACTACATGTCCAACCCGGAGACCGGTGAATCCTATAACAGCACAGCCGCTCACAAAGCCGCTCTCCAGGATTTCTGGGGCGACACCCTGGATACCGCCGGCTACAGCCTCTCCTTGGCCACCGAAGCCTTCAAGGTCGCCATCGAAGAGCTCTTGGATGAAGGCAGCATCCAAGAGACCACTCCTTCGATCGACATCGAAATCTGGTGGATGTATCCGAACATGATCCAGAGCGAGGGCGCTCTCATCGGCGGTTACTTCAAGTCCGCCTTCGACGCCGCGGCTGAATCCCTCGGCCTCCCCGTTCGCTTGAATGTCATCCAGAACGCCGTCAACGAATGGATCGACGTCTACTACGACCACTTGATGGTTGGTCAGTTCGACCTCGGCTTCGGCTCCATCAGCGGCAACACCCTCGACCCGCTCAACTTCATGGAAGTCCTCAAGTCTTCCAACTCCTCCGGCTTCACCCTCAACTGGGGCGCCGACACCTCCGTCGTCGCCGAGGATGAATCCGCCTTGGTCCACGATGGCTATCGCTGGTCCTTCGACACCCTTTGGGATGCGGCCGATGCCGGTATCATCCTCGACGAAACCGGCGCTCCGATCGACGCTGTTGAGGTCCAGGTCTCCTCTGTCGTCCCGACCGCGGACACCGTCACCATCGAAGGCACCATCTCGGTCCAGAATTTCGATGGCCTCGTCGTCGAGCTCGCCGACATCTTCGGCACCACCGACGCGGCTAAGTACACCGACTACTTCGAAGCCTATCCGGATGGCACTTCCTTCTGCTACCTCGACACCGAGGAAGCGCAGTGCGTCACCGACGTCGTCTGGGAAGAGAACGGCCACTTCTCGATCAAACTCGTTGGCGCTCTCGCCGCGAATGTCATCGCCTATGGCTCCGTCCCCGTCTTCGGCGTCGACTACTACCAGACGATCCAAGGCGTCTTCGGCGGTATGAAGAGTGCTTACACTCGTTGCGTCCTGCCCGCCGCCTAATCATCGGTTCGTCGAAAAACAACGCGAAAGCAGCACCGGGATTTTCTCGGTGCTGCTTCTCTAATGAAAGGGAGGCCGAATGGCCTTTCACTAGAGCGTGCACGTGCGCGCAACATTCGGTAAAATGTATTCATCACGATAATAGAAAGGAGGTTGTATGTTTCGCTATTCCGTACAAAGAATTTTCTTGGCTCTCTGCACGACCGCGATCATCTTGACCTTGACGTTCTTTCTCGTCAAAATCCAGCCCTTCCCCAAGATGATCGGTACGAACGAGACACAACTTATTTACTATTTGCACCAAGCCGACCTTGGCTACGTGCGTTACGCCGGCGAACCGCACCCGGAATGGGGCGAGCTTCTCTGGTCCGGCGGCGATCGCAATGGTTTCTATTATTTCTACCAGGAATCCCTTTTCCGCCAATTCGGCGCATGGGTCTCCGGCCTTTTCTCCGGTAACTGGGGCACTTCCATCAAGATCGAGCCGAACGTCGACGCGATGAAAATCATCGTCGGCACGGGCTGGAATTCTTCCCGTCTTTGGACCACCGTCCGGATCAATATCTGGCCGGTCCTCATTTCCGTTCCTTCCGGCCTTGCCCTCGGCATTTGGGCCGCGTTGAAGAAGAACAAGATGACCGACCACATCATCTCGACCTTGGTCATGATCTTCATCTCCGTCCCGTCCTTCATCGTCATCAACCTCCTCCTTTACGTTTTCTCCTATCGCTTGGGCGTCTTGCCGAGCCAGTGGCCTTCCTCCTCCGCGCCGATGCAAACGCGAGTCCTTGGCTACATCATCCCCACCATGGCCCTTTCCTTCGGATCCATTTGCGGCTATTGCCGTTTCACCCGCGCGGAGCTCACCGAGGTCATGTCGAGTGACTTCCTTCTCCTTGCGCGAACGAAAGGCCTCACAAAGAGCCAATCCATCACGCGCCACGCGCTCAAAAACGCGATGGTTCCCATCCTCCCCTCGATTCTTTCCGAGATCATTGGCCTCCTCGGCGGCTCCATGATTCTCGAGTCTCTCTATGGCATTCCCGGCGTTGGCCGCCTCTACATCGACGCGATCAACAACCGCGACTACAACGTCTTGATGGCGGACATGGCCCTTTACACCGTCATCGGCCTCGTGTCCGGCGTCTTCCTTGATCTTTCTTACGGATTCATCGATCCGCGCATTCGAATGGGGGCGAAGAAATAACCATGGAACCGAACATGAACTTCACCTACCGCGATTCAAAGAACGTGGAACATACCATTTCCTTCGAGGAAAAGGATTTCGCCTTAAGCCAATACGACACCAAACTTTCCGACGAAAAGATGAAATCGAAGCCGACGACGTTCTTCAAGGACGCCCTCCGTCGGTTCTCCAAGAACAAATCTTCCGTCGCGGGCGCCATCATCCTCGGCACCATCGCCCTCATGGCGATTTTCGTCCCGATTATCGACACGAACAGCCTCGATACCACCCAACCCTACATGGCGAAACAAACCAAGCTTCAGCCGAAACTCTTCGCCCCCGGCACGGGATTCTGGGACGGCACGACCGAATACAAGAACATCCCCATCAATTTCGATTGGGAAGCCTATGACGCGGATGGCACCTATGCCGGTTCCCCCGCCCAAACGGAGAATTCCGCGCTGAATCCCCAAGCGATTGTCGGGGACATCGCTTACTCCAAAGTCGGTGAGAAGAAGCTCGATGGCGCGCCGACCTCGTATGCCAGGGGCGGTTATGTCTGCTTCTCGATGCCCGCCGGGCAGCAAAGCGACATCTATCTTCGCACCCCGGTCGCCAATTATCTCGTCGGCTCTTATGAATATGCCTTTGAGGTAACCATGGGGGATGCCGCGCAATTCGAGGATTTCCCATACGGCCATCAAGGGGATTATTCCTTCGCTTTCTCCTATGCCCCGATGACGGATTCGAGCAACTATCAAACGATCGTCATCGAGCCGAATTCCACGCAGGGAACGGACGGAAATACCGTTTACACGTTCTCCCTTTCGGATTATCCGAGCATCGCTTCCGGCCTTTCCATCGCGGATGCGGGGACGGTCTCCGGCTATTTCAGCATCGTCTTGAAAGGCGGCGCCGGCCACCAATCCGCCGCCATCATGAAGTCCCTCATCATCGATCCGCGTGATGGCGTTCGCCCCGTGACGGATGCCGAGAAAGGGAAGATGGCCAAGCTCGCTTGCTTGGATGCCAACTCCACCCTCTTGCGCGCCGGGGACAAGGAACAGCAGGATTACGCTTATCGTTCTAGCGGCAACCTCGCCGTGTTCCATGCCGACTATATCACCGGCAGCTTCACTTATGACACCTACGAAGCCGCGTTTGGGAACTACATGAAGACCGACTTCACGATCGACAACCTGCGCGTCTACGGGGAAAAGGGCTGGATGACCTTCGATTATTCCATCCCCGACTTCCTCGCGAGTTCCCGCAAGCAAGACGAGGTCGATCGTTTCGTCGCGGGCGTCCACCTCACCGAAGACGGCGTGGAACATTGCCCCCTCCAAATCACCGACGAGTATCCCTTGATCGGGAAATCCGTCGGCGCCGGTTCCCTCCGCACCGTCAGCTTCTCGGGCATGATCTCGCGCTACCGCGAATACGGTTACGATTCGATGCCCATCTTCCTCTTTGGCACCGATGACCTCGGCCGCGATATGTTCAAACTGGTCTTTAACGGTTTGCGCTTCTCGCTCATCCTTGGCATCGTCACCACCGCCATCAACCTCACGATCGGCCTCATTTGGGGTGCCGTTTCCGGCTATTTCGGCGGTTGGGTCGACATCGTCATGGAACGCGTTTGCGAAATCCTCGGGGGCATCCCCTTCGTCGTCGTCATGACCTTGATCCTCATCAACCGACCCGACGGCTTCCCCATCATGTTGATGGTCGGCATCGCCTTGTGCGCCACGGGATGGTTAGGCACCGCATCGCTTACGCGAACGCAATTCTACCGATTCAAGGATCGCGAATACATTCTCGCCGCCCGCACGCTCGGGGCGAAGGACACGCGGCTCATCTTCCGCCACATCCTTCCGAACGCCATCGGCACCCTCATCACCTCCTCAGTCTTGATGATCCCGTCGGTCATCTTCTCCGAGGCGAGCCTTTCCTACCTGAAACTCGTC
Source organism: Bacilli bacterium (assembly GCA_016296285.1). Lineage (GTDB taxonomy): Bacteria > Bacillota_I > Bacilli_A > RFN20 > CAG-826 > Alloenteromonas. The sequence goes on along the minus strand of JAEDJP010000026.1, from coordinate 890 downwards.
AACGGTCTCGAAGGGTTCGGTTCCACGCTGTCCGAAAACCAGATCTTCATGATGAACTACCCCTTCCTCATCTTGTTCCCAAGCGTCGTCATGGCTCTCGTCATGATCTCGTTCAACCTCTTTGGCAACGGGCTCCGCGACGCTTTCAACCCCAGTTTGAAAGGAGGAGAATGATATGGCTATCCAACTGACTCCGGCAGATCGTGCCCTCATCGAGAAAGACTCCGACCTTTCGACGCAGGAAGTCGCTCTTCAAGTCAAGAATCTCGTCGTCTCGTTCCGCACGGACAACGGCAAAGTTCAGGCGGTTCGCGGCGTTTCCTTCGACCTATATCGCGGGGAAACCCTTTGCATCGTCGGAGAATCCGGTTCTGGCAAATCCGTCACGTCCAAGGCGATCATGGGTATCCTTACCCCGAACGCCATCATCGAAGGCGGATCGATCCTCTATAACGGCATCGATTTGACCAAGGCGAGCGAGGCTGAGTTCCAGCGCCTCCGTGGCAAGAAGATCGGCATGATCTTCCAAGACCCGCTTTCGTCCCTCAACCCCATCGTCCGCATCGGGAAGCAAATCACCGAGACGATGATGATCAACAAGGACATGCTGAAGCGGTATTACGACGATTTGATCGCCCCCGCCCTCACGGCCTACATGAATGCCCGTTCCGCCCGCGACAACGCGATCGCGGACGCGAAAGCCAAGGCTTCCATGCCGCTCAACGGCTACGAAGACAAGCTCGCTTCCTTCCGCGACGCGAAGGCGGCCCTCGCCGAGAAGATGGCCCTTGCCCGCAAGAACAAGGAGCCCCTTGAGCCTTTGAAGGCGGAAGCCGCCCGCATCGTTGGGGAAGAAAAGGCATTCGAAAAAGAAAACAAGGACTATCTTG
>JAEDJP010000025.1 GCA_016296285.1 Bacilli bacterium | reverse complement strand
GAACGCCTCCAAACGTTATCGTTCTTGCCCCTTGTCGGCAGCGGGATCACGATGATTGCCCTCTCCTTATCGCTTGTCAACATCATGGAGGGATCCCTCAATGTCCTATAAACTCGGTTTGCTTCTGTCCACCGTCTTCTTGATGGCCGTCTTCCTCATGGGGGCGGACCTAACCTTGCTGAACGCGACCTTTCAGCAGGTCGATGGCATCGCGATGGTCGTTGCCCATCGCATCTCGATGGATGGCGGTCTGCAAGAAGCGACGGTCGAATACGTGAAAAGCCAGGGTGCGACTTTCACGGCGATCACCAACGGCGCCCCGGCGATTGGAGACACGTACACCTTCGCGGTGGAACGTGCCTACACGCCCCTCATTTTGAAGAAATCCCCGATCGATGTCCGGGTCACACGGAGTTGTGTCGTGGGTTTCTATAGGCCCGATTATTGAGAAAGGAGGTGAGAACGTGTCCGAAATCAAAGGTCAACTCTTGGGATTGCTCATCGTGTTGGCCATCTTCGGGGTCGTCGGAGGCAGCTTGATGAAAGCGTTTGGCAACACGAGTGATACCATCGTCAAACGCGTCGAAGAGCAAGTGAGCCTCATGTAGCGATCATCGAAGAAAAGGGGTTATTCCTTCATTGTCGACCATTTCAGAAAGGAGTAACAAAGAATGTCTGAAATCAAAGGCCAACTTCTCGGCTTGCTCGCTGTCCTTCTCGTCTTCGGCGCGATTGCGGCGACCGTCACCATGGCGGTCCGCAACGACGCGACGACCATTTCGCAGAAGGCTTCCGGCATCGAGAGCCAAATCCTCTCGGCATAAATCTTCCAGGCCGATGGGCGTCCCTAAAGGGGCGCCTTTTTGTGTTGTGCAATCGCGCAAATCCCGATTATAATAGGCCCCGAGGTAAGTATTATGGCATCCGAAAAACTGCAAGAAATCAAAACCCTATTCGCCCAGAAGCTCGGCATGAAAACCGTCGATGAAACCAAGTCCCTCAAGGACCTTGGCCTCGATAGCCTCGACGTCGTCGAACTCTCCTTCGATCTCGAAGATCGCTACGGCATCACCCTCGATCCGGAAAAACTCTCCACGATCAAGACCGTGGCCGACCTCTATGCCGAGATCGAGAAGAAACTCTAATTTCCGATTAGATTCCCAAGGGGGCGCGGCCCCCCTTTTTCTTTTCGAAAGCCATTGGCGCTAGACCCGTTTCCAACCCCGAAAAACGGGCTTTTTTCGGGCTCCTTTGGAATTGCAAAAAAGTCTTGCAAGTCTTTTGGGAGACGTATATCATTTTCAAGCGCGGAATCCCGCGTCATGCGCTCAGCTAGCTCAATGGCAGAGCAATCGGCTGTTAACCGATCGGTTGTAGGTTCGAGCCCTATGCTGAGCGCCATCTTGGCCCGTTGGAGAAGTGGCTTAACTCATATCCCTTTCAAGGATACATTCACGCGTTCGAACCGCGTACGGGTCACCATAAAAAATTCACCCGCTGAAAATTGCATTACAGCGGGTTTTTTCTTGCAAGTCTTTCGGAAGATGACGAGAAATTCTCGAGCGTCCCCCAAACTCTCCGCCTTTCTCTTCCAAGAGGGATGGAGAAATCGCTTTCCCCGTGTTAATGTGAGAATTGATGGGCACGCCCGCACGCAAGGAGGCCTTTATGGAATTATCACTCGCCGTCCGCGAAGCCGTTCTGTTTTTGGGAGAGCAACATTTCGCCCCTCTCCACCTCTCGTATTCTCGCATCGAAGATCCCGACCGCCTGATTATCGAAAAGCGAGGGCAGGAGGTCCGTATCGAGTATGGCCGTCTCTCTTCGCTCTTCTTCGGCTTGTCTTTGGTCAAGCTTCATCGCAAGAAGGAGAATTACCGGTTTGACACGATTCGGCGTTTTTCGATGGACGGATACATGCACGATTGTTCCCGAAACGGGGTCGTGAACATCGAAGAGGCCAAACGCACGATCCTCATCTCCGCCCTTTTCGGGATGGATTCCTACATGCTTTATACCGAGGATACCTACGAAATCCCGGGAGAACCGTACTTTGGATATCTTCGGGGCCGTTTGAGCAAAGACGAAATCCGCGAAATCGTGTCTTACGCCTCCTCGTTCGGGATTGAGGTCATTCCTTGCATTCAAACCCTGTCCCATTTGAATCAAGCCCTTCGCTGGGCGGTCTATGGGGATGTCGCCGAAACCAAGCAAACCTTGAAGGTGGGAGAAGAAGAGACGTATCGGTTCATCGAGAAGATGATTCGGGCTTGCCGCGAGGCCTTCGAAACCCATCGCATCCACATCGGCATGGATGAGGCATGGGATCTTGGAACCGGATTTTTGATGCATGAAAGTCGCGCGATTGACCGAAAGGCCGAATTCTTAAGGCATTTGTCCAAAGTCGAGGACATTTGCCGCAAATACGATTTCGCTCCCATGATGTGGGAGGATATGTTTTTCCGCCTCCATCCGCAGTCCAAACTATCGTGGTATGAAAACGCCCCCTATTTGACGGAGGACATCAAAGCCTTGATTCCCGAGGTGGATCTCGTTTATTGGGATTACTACAACGATGACCCGAAGGTATATGACTCGATGTTCAAGGCGAGTTTGTCCACGGGACGCAACGTATTGTTCGCGGATGGGTGCTTCCGGTGGATTGGGTTTGCCCCAAGCGTCACCGCGTCTATGCGTTGCACCCGCGTTGGCCTTGAATCCGCGATCAGAAACGGCGTAAAGGAAACCTTCATCACCTCCTGGGGCGATTGCGGCAACGAATGTTCCGTCCACGCGGTTTATCACACATTCGCCCTTCATTCTTGCTACGACTTTTTCAAGAAAGGGGACGACAAACTGGTTTCTGCCGTTTTAAAAACCATCCTCGGGTATGACCTCGAGACCTGGAGGCTGCTCGAAAGCCCCAATCACTTGAGGAAAGAATTGTGCCTCGCTGAAAGCCCATCGAAATATTTCTTCTATCAAGACATCCTGATGGGCCTTTACGACGCTCATGTTCAGCCGGATTACGCCCTAAAATACGCGCAAAAGGCAGAAGAACTCCGGAAAGCGAGCAAGCGCAACGGGGCGTTCCCCTATGTCTTCCGCGTCCTTTCCCGCCTGTGCGATTTCCTCTCCGTGAAGGTGGACATCGGTTGCCGCATTCGCAAAGCTTATAAGAGCGGAGACAAAGAGACGCTTCGTTCCCTCCAAAAGGATTTGACGGTCTGCCGCGAAAAACTCTGCCGCTTCGTGAATGCCTTCCGCGATCAATGGGAAAAGGAGAACAAAATCTTCGGATACGAGGTTCTCGAAGGGCGCTTTGGCTTCTTGTTTCAACGCATCGAGACTGCGAAACGGAGAATCAATGAATACCTAACGGGGAAAATCCCTTCCATTCCCGAGCTCGAGGAAACGATTCTGCCTTATGACAATCGTCCTTTAGACGACGGCATCCACAACCCCTTTTTCGGAGAGATTTCCACGACGAACGTCATCAGCTGACCCCTTCTTCTTGGAATGCGCGACGAGCAATTCGTACTTTTTCGGGCTCATGTGGTAGACCTTTTCGAAAGCAATCGCGTAATTTTTCGGGTTATCCCAACCGAGCGAATATGCGATGTCGAGGATTTTCTCTTTGCCAAGCAAACTCGTGGAGAAAACCACCTTCATCTTGTTGTGGTATTGGATGAGGGTCACCCCGAAGAATTTTCGGAACATCGTTGAGACATAAGCCGCGGTGAAACCCGTTTCGGCGACGATGTCGGACAACGAAAGGTGCACGAAATCGTAATAGGTCATTTTCTTGTAAAGACGCATGAGCCAGTCCGGGGCTTGATGCTTGATCGTGATGCTTTTCTCGTTGAGCTGCTCAAGCAAGAAGATGACGATTCCCGCGAAGACGCTTTGGATTTTCTCGCCGGTGTCCTCGTTCATTTGGAGCTGTTCGAGCAATGCCGTCTTTGTCTTCAGGACGCTGAATTCCTCTAGCGATAGCCGGCATCGAGGCGGGGTGCTTTGCGACATGAAATAGTCGTATAGGGAGGGAGACAAGAAGTCGCAGGCCTTGCGGAATAAATCTTGCGGGACGTAATAATCGCGCCATCGCGAGGATTTCGAACCGAATTGCGATTCGTGGAAATCGCAAGTCCGGATGAGCAAAACTTCCATCGTCTGCATCACCAAGGTCGGCTCATCGTTGATGGAATTCAAGCAAGTCCCGCTTTCCACGAGGACAATCTCGAAAAAATCGTGGTGGTGCTTAGGCATGCATCCCGAATGGTAATTCAAACGGGTATATGGGTTATCCTGAATTTCTTTTTGCGTGTAGAGAACCATCCTTTATACATAAAAAGACCCGAGTAAAAAAATCAACCTTTTTTAGAGATATTCAGCGAAATATATAAAAAAACGGTGTTTATTTTTAATTTATTGGTATGAAACAGGCTCTCCGTGGCTATATTCTATTTACGACAACCCCGAAAAGGAGTACCCATGGCAAAACGAAAACACCTTTTTTGCAAAGCTTTGTTTTTTTCGGTTTTCCTAACCGGTTGCGCCGGAGAGACCCAGTACATTGAGGACTACTCAACCTACGGAGGAGAAGCGGTGTACGACGTTTTTGATAATGGGAAGATTACCAAAGGCATTTGGGTGACTCCGCCCGACAAATACCGGACCGAGGATATGTTTGCCAAGATGGCCCAGTGCGGCATCGACATGGTGAATGGCTTCATGTATGCCGAAAACACGGAAGAAGAGATTCATACCGTCATGAATTATTGCGACAAGTATGGCATCAAGTATTTCGTCAATAGCAGCATCATCACCGATGGCATTGCCCAATATAGCAAGGACCAGAATCCCGACCACATCACGGAGGCGATGGAGTTCCTTGGCAAATTCTCCTCTCATGCCTCTTTCGCCGGCGTGTTGCTCATGGACGAGCCCGGCGGCGGACTCTTCCCCGCTCTTGGGGCCTATGCCGACGCGTTCCACAAGCGCTTTCCCGGCAAGATCGCCAACGTGAACCTCTTCCCGGATTACGCACTCGGGGGAACCGGTTTTTCTCGTTACGAGGACTACATCACGCATTACTTGGATGCCACCAAAGCGAAGGTGCTCTCCTATGACTCCTATCCCCTCTTCGAGGTCGATACCCAAAGCGAAAACTACATTTTCGAGGATGAAAACTACTATGCTTGCCTCGATTTGCTTCGCCAGCTTTCCCTCGATGAAGGGGTCCCCCTCTGGTCGTTTATCGCGACGCTCGGCTACACCCATCCGACCGAGCGCACCCGTCGGACCCCATCCCGCGCGGATTTGCGTTGGACCGTCTTTTCCAACGTGGCTTTCGGCGTTAAGGGCCTCCAGTATTTCTGCTACTGCACCCCGGATCAAGATAGCTACGGGGAGGCCATGATTTCCCGTGGCGGCGAGCCAACCGAAACCTATTACTTCGTCAAAGAAGTCCATGAGGAAATCGCCAATTATGAAAGCATCCTCATGAATAGCGACTGCGTCGGGATGATGCTGAAGGATTATCGCCGTTATGGGCAAAGCCTGCATTTCACCGGCCTCACCCATTTCGGTCCCATCAAGGGAATCGAGGGCGACCATTACCTCGCCGGCTGTTTCATCGACAAGGACAGCGGAAAGAAATCGATGTATCTCACCCCGACGTCCCCTCGCGAATCCATCCAGCTTAAGCTGCTCACCTATTCCAACATCAAGTCCGTTTCCGCCTACGTCAAAGGCGAATTGGTCACCTTGAACGCGGCCGACAACGCGTTCGACCTCGCAATCGACGCAGGGGAATCCGTCCTGCTTTGCTTCGAATGAAAAAGGAGTTGTTGAAATGAAAGGAAAATTCCATTTGCTCGTCTCGGGGGCGCTCCTCGCCCTCTCCCTCACCTCTTGCATGCCCTCAAGCGGCCCTTCGGTCAACGCCGACAAGACCCAGCTTTACGTCGGGGTCTATGAAGGCGGCCTTGAAAGCGGGTCCTATTACAAAATCGCCCAGGAGTTCGAGGCAAAATACGCGGAGACCTCCTTCGAAGAGGGGAAGATGGGCGTGCAAGTCATGTTCTCCGAGGGGCGTTATAGCGACCCCTTGTCCGAAACCATCCACGGCGTGTCCGAGGAAATCTTCCTCGATACCGCGGCCAGCGCCCTCAAATTCCATTCCAAGGATCTCATTCTCGACGTCAGCGATCTTTACGAATCCCCGATGAATTATGATTTCGTGAAGAAGGAAACCGATCCCGCCAATCCCGATTCCACCTTGTTCAAAGACAAGATTCGCGCGGATCGCCTTGACTATTTCCAAGAGGATGATGGCAAATACTATGGCGTTCCCGGCTATTCGCAGTTCTTCGGCATCGTCTACGACATCGACATGTTCAACCAGTACAACCTTTTCTTCGCGAAGAACGGGGGATTCGTCACTTCCTCATCCGACGAGAGAAGCCCGGGACCGGATGGGGATCCTTCCACCACCTATGACAACGGCTTGCCTGCCACCTATGACGACTTCTTTGCCCTCTGCGACAAGATCGTCTCCCTCGAAATGACGCCCATCATGTGGGGCGGCACGGTCCAGGAATACGTGAATTCCCTCCTTTCCGCCTTGGCCTGCGATTTCGACGGCAAAGAGCAAACCGAGCTCAATTACAATTTCTCCGGCACCGCGAATACCCTCGTGTCGGAAGTGAAAGCCGATGGGACGGTCGTCTACAAAGACCCAACCGCCATCACGGCCAGCAACGGATACGAACTGTATTCGCAGGCGGGGCGCTATCATGCCCTTTCCTTCCTTGAACGCCTGATCGCCAACAAGAAGTACTACAACGCCTCGGATTGCACGTCCTTGGGACTTACGAACCTGGATGCCCAAGAGCAATTCCTCTACAGCAAATACTCGAGTTCCCGCAAGCGCACCGCGATGTTGATCGAAGGCTCTTGGTGGAACAAAGAGGCCGCGGGCGTGTTCTCCGCGATGGCTGCCGAATACGGGGAACAGGATAGCCAGTCTTCCCGCAACATCGGCCTGCTTCCGCTGCCCAAGGCCACCGCGGAAAAAGTCGGGGAAAAATTCACCGTCCTCGAACGCGCGGTTGGCGACGGGTTCATCAAATCGAGCATCCCCTCGTTCAAAATCAACCTCGCGAAGAGCTTCCTGCAATACCTCTATCAAGACAGTTCCTCCAAGACCTGCCTCGACCTCGATTCCCAAACCCGTCCCGTGGAATTCGCCTTGAGCGATACGGAATACGATGCCCTCGTCCCGTGGAGCAAGACGATGTACGACCTCAAGAAAAACACCATCGTGGCCACAAGCTTTTCGGATTCCAAGATGATGCGCACCTATAGCAGCGATCTTTGGTACGCCCCGAACCTTTGGAATTCCACCGTCTCGGGCGCCACCTACACCTACCCGACCTACGCGATGATCAACAACGGGGTCAAGGCCCTCCCGTATTTCGAGGGTCTCTCGACCTATATGAACAAAGTCGTCTGGTCTTCCAAGTTCTCCGCCGCATTCTAAAGAACGAAGGATGTCTCACATGGCCGTTATCGCACCCGGAAGGAAAAGGAAATTCAACAAGCGCAAAAAGGATTTCCTTTTCGTCTGCGGTCTGATCGCCCTCCCCCTCCTTCAGTTCCTCATCTTCTACATCGCGGTCAACGTCAACTCGATCTTGCTCGCCTTCAAATCCTATGACGCGGAGGGGAACGCGAGTTTCGTCGGCTTCGAAAACTTCGCCCAGCTCTTCGAGGATTTCCGGAACATGACGGTCTTCGCCACCGCGGCGAAAAACTCCCTGATCGTCTTCTTGATCGGCTGTCCTTTGTCCTTGGTTCTCGCCCTTGCTTTCTCCTATTTCATCTACGACAAGAAGAGCAAGGTCATCGATTTTTTCAAGGTCATTCTCTTCCTCCCATCGATCATCCCCGCCATCGCCCTCGCCACGATGTTCATCCAGATGGCCGACAGCGCCATCCCCTCTTTCTTGCGGCAATTCTTCGGGGATGATATCCGGGGCTTGCTGCAGAACCCCGACACGACGCTCGGTACCATCATTTTCTATAACGTTTGGTGCTCTTTCGGGGTCAACGTCTTGATGATTTCCAACGCGATGTCCGCGGTCAGCCCGTCTTTGCTCGAGGCGAGCGTCTTGGATGGATGCGGGTTCTTCCGCAAATTCGCACACGTGGTGTTCCCCGAGATTTTCGGGACCGTCAAAACCCTCTTCATCACGTCCTTGGGTGGGTTCTTCATCAACAACGCCTCGATCGTGTCGTTTTACGGCACGAATGCCGAGGAACGAATCCAAACCATCGGGTATTACCTCTACAAGGAAACCATTTTGGCCTCCAATAGCGGCTCCATGGCCAAAATGCCCAAGCTCGCCGCGCTTGGCATCCTGCTGACCGCCATCACCGTCCCCGTGGTGTTCTTAGTCCGCTATCTGCTAGGCCGCTATGGCCCGAGGAAAGATTGATATGGTACGCGTCATGCACGGGAAAAACGCCCACCGCCGGAAGAAGAGGCTCGGGAACGTCTCCGTTCTTTCCGGTTTCGTTTTCGTCCTCTTGATCCTCTATTCCTTTTCCATCGTCTTCCCCCTCGTCTGGATGGTCCTGACTTCCTTCAAGTCCAGGATCGATTACATGGAAAACGTCTTCGGCTTCCCGACCGCCTTCCATTTCGAGAACTACAAGGTCGCCTTCGAGAATTTCTCCCAAACTTACGTCCGGGATGGGGTCGTCTACACCGCGAGCATTTGGCAGATGCTCTTCAATTCCCTCTTCTATGCCCTCGGGGGTTCCTTCCTTGGGACTCTCGCCATCTTCATGATGGCTTATGCCGCCGCGCGCTTCGACTTCAAGATCGGCAAGGTCATTTACGGCATCGTCATCGTCACGATGGTCCTCCCGATCGTCGGCAGCTTGCCAAGCGCCATCCAGATTACCCGCGCCCTCGGCCTCTACGATTCCTATGCCTTCCTCTGGATTTCGCAATTCAACTTCCTGGGCGTCCATTTCTTGCTTTTCTACGAAGCCCTCAAGCGAATCCCGAAAGATTACGACGAAGCCGGTTATATCGATGGGGCGGGCAACTTCACGATCATGACCCGATTGATTTTCCCCCAGGTCAAAGGAACGTTCGCGACCGTCATGCTCATCAAATTCGCCGGGCTTTGGAACGATTACAACATCACGATGGAATACGTCCCGAACATCAAGACCCTCGCGTTCGGGCTCTATGAATACAGCCAATCCTTCAAAGCCGTCATCTCGTCCACCCCGATGCGCTTGGCCGGATGCTGCATCTTGGCCATCCCCGTCACCGTTTTCTTCCTCATCTTCCATAAACGGATCATGGGGGAGTCCGACGAAGGCGGGCTCAAAGGATAAGAAAGGAGAATGTCTATGAAACGATTCGGATTCTTAAGCGTCATGGCTCTCGGGCTCATGAGCCCCCTTGTGGCATCCTGCCAAACCACCCAAGGGGAGTTCTCGCTCAATGAAACGAGCATTCAGATGACCCAGTATGACGAATACGCCCTTTCTTGCACCTACAAAGGGATCGTGCCGAGCGAAGTCACGTGGAATAGCAGCAACAACGCCGTCGCGACGATTCACGAAGGGGTCGTCACGTCCTGCGGGGTCGGCAGAGCGACCATCACGGCCGCGTTCGGCGACGCCTCCTATCGATGCGAGGTCCTTGTCACCCGTAGCACGGTCGGCCGCGCCCTCGTCCTCAGCGAGTCTTCGGTCACCCTCGATTATCTGCTCCGCGAAGAGAAGCAGGTTTACGCGACCTTGAAGGAAAACGGCGAGGAGATCCCCGCGAACATCGTTTGGGAAAGCGCCGATCCAAACGTGGTCCGCGTCACCGACGACGGCCTCCTTCAATCCGTGGGACGGGGGAGCGCCATGGTCTCGGCTTTCTGCATGCACAAAGGGCAAAAATTCCAGAAATCGCTTCTCGTCAAATCGGTTTCGTATTCCTTCCAAGAGGCTCATTTCGAATTGCCGGAGCAAGGCACGGGTTCGTCCCTCACGCCTTATGACGATTCAACGACCGGCTATTTCGCCGACGCCAAGGAGTCGTTCCGCTACGTTTCAGGCGGCGGCGAGAGTTCCCGTCTCTTCGTCTCCGACTGCTTCGAAAACGGCAAGCCGAAGGCCGATCGCTTGGTCTTTCAATTGAAATTCGAGACCGCGCCTTCCGCCCCTTTGCGCGTTGCCTATGGGTCGGCAGGGAAATCGTGGATCGTCGATACCTCTTTGCGCAGCGGCAATTCCGGTTTCCTCCTCTTCGATTACAAATATCGAATCGCCGAAGGGGTTCGCCTCGCGAAGAACTATTACGTCGTCCTCAACCTGAACAAGTTCCTTGATGGAGAGACGTTCGGCTTCTATTTCGACGAGGCGACGACTTGCTATGTTTCCACTCCCTTCCTTTGCAGCGATGATTACCTCTTCGAATTCAAAGGGTTCGAGAAGCCCTATGAGCTCCCCAAACTCAATTATTGCTACGCGGAAAGCCGCCTTGGCCTGCCTCTTGGGGATGCCGATATCGAGGGGCTCGATCATCCTTATTGGGTGATGAAACCCACCGGTTCGAATTCCTGGACCGAGGAAGCGTGGACCAACCGCGTCGCGATCGGGGGAATCACCTACGCCGATTACCGCAAATTCAATTACGAATACATGAACGTCATGTTCGAGGACGTCAATTTCAACCAAGTGGTTTTCTGGACCGGTGGATACGCGTTCCGCATCGACAATCGTTTGAACATGTCTTCCACCGAGACGGGGAGCTTCCAAGCCGACGATTTCTTCGTCTACCAAGGAGACCGGCAGCTCAAGGCCGGGGAAGCTCTCTTGCCAAACGTTGATTACACCTTCAAGGTTCGCATCCAAAAGAAAGACACCGAGAACGTCGCTTTCGGCATCAACGTCGTGAGCGCTTCCGACAAGAACATCTACCTTTCGAACCCAGATTTCCGTCTCATTTGAGGAATTCCCATGTTTAAAAAAGCCCTTCCCATCTGGCTTGCCAACAGCCGCGCAAGCGAAAACGAATACGGCGATTTCGTCCTGTCCTTTTCGCTTTCCTCCTTGGATGGGGACTTCCTCCTTTCCATCGCCGCGGCCTCCGAGTACGAGGTTTTCCTCAACGGGAAACGCGTCGGTTTTGGCCAATACCCGCATTTTGCCGACGAGAAATTCGTGGACGAATACCCCGTGAACGCGTTCTTGCTTCAAGGGGAAAACACCCTTTTCGTGACCGCTTTGTCCCGCGATTACCCCACTTCCTCGCAAATCAAAAGCGGAAAATGGGTCGCTTTCGAGATCAGGAGGGGAGAAGAGAGCGTCTGTCATTCCTCACCGGACGTCCTTTCCCGGCAGAACCCCCATTACCATTCGGGGAAAATCCCTTTTGTCACCTCCCAAATCGGGATGGGCTACCATTATTCGTTCACGGGAAAAGAAACGGCTTGGGAGCCTTCGAAAGATCTCCCTGCTCTTTGGAAATATTCCCCTCGCCCCATCCGGAAACTCGATGTCTCGACGTTCGTGCCCTTCGGCAAGATCGGGCCGAATCTCTATGGCGCGGGCAAGGAAGTCGTCGGCTATCTCGAGTTTGAAATCCAATCCGATATCGACCAAGACCTCGTGATCGCCTTTGGAGAGCATATCACCGACCATCGTGTGCGTCGAAACATCGGGGCCCGCGATTTCTCGCTCTCCTTCGAGCTTAGGAAAGGCGTGAATCGTTTCTTTTCCCCGTTTTTCCGCCTTGGCCTCCGGTATTTGGAACTATCGCCCTTCGAGGGGGAGGTCCTCCGCCTTGGCGTCGTCCTAGCGAAATATCCTCACGATGTGATTCCCTTCGATTACGGAGACCTGAATCCCATCGCGGAAAAATCCCTCTACACGGTGGAGTGCTGCATGCACGAGCATTACGAGGACTGCCCGTGGCGCGAAGCTGCCCAATACACGATGGATTCGCGCATCGAGATGCTCGTCAGCATGCTCTATTTCCGCAATTTCGAGTTTTCCCGCGCCTGCCTCAGGCAAATGGCGCACGATCTCACGAACATCGGGACCCTGCGCATCACGACGCCTTCCGAATCGGAACTCAGCATCCCCATCTATTCCTTGATTTTCCCGCGGATGATCCTCGAATACGGCGAGTTTTCGCAGGATGAATCCTTGGCGGAGGAATTCCTCCCGACGATCCTGTCCCTCCTTTCCCATTATCGAGGGGAGATGGTGGATGGCCTTCTGCCCCATTTGAACGAATGGAATTTCTATGAATGGGCCCCGGGCCTCCATTTCGAGGAGGAAATCTTCTCTCGCGCGAAGGACGATGGGCAATTCGACCTCATTCTCAACGCTTTCTATTTGATTGCGCTCGACAGCACCGCCCAATTGATGACCCGCCTACACCAAGATTGCGCCGATCTCGTGAACGAGGCCGAAGCGATGAGGCGAAAGATCCATGACCGCTTCCTGTCCCCCGATGGCCTCTTTTATTCCTTTTATAAAGAAGGCGGATACCACTACAGCGAATTCGCCAATTACCTCGCGCTTTCGACCGGAATCGCGACGAAAGAGGAAAGGAAGGGCATCCTTGACTGCTTGATGAAGCCGAATGACCTCGTTCCCATGACCTTATGCCATTACATCTTCAAATATGAGGTCCTCCTCTCCGAAGGGGGCTATGAAGAATACATCCTCGAAGACATCAAGCGCGTTTGGGGATGGATGGACGTTCGAGGGGCGACGACGTATTGGGAGACCATCCGCGGTCAAGCGGATTTCTCCGGGGCGGGCAGCCTATGCCATGGTTGGAGTGCCGTCCCCGCTTACATTTTGTTCCGCATTTTTAAAAATAACGTAAAGAAAGGAGGCTCAAATGAGTAGTAAAAAAATCCTTACGTTACTCGGGGCTTTGGCGATTGCACCTCTTGGTGCGATGAGTCAACGTCCCGCCTTGTCCGTTTCCGCGACGGATGTGGAATCCATCATCGATGACCTCGACGACACGAGCAAGACGAACGATGCGTATGGCGTCTTCCCTCAAAGCGGCGACGTCGGCTTTGGCGTGGACACCCGTTACATCTCGACCAAGACCGCGGCTGCAGCCCCGGACGCGGCCACGTGGTGGAGCGAGGAATACGCGTACCTGTCGTATTCCCTGTCCGGGCAAAACGCCGCCACGATCTACGTCGACACCGATCCCGCCTACGTCTCGGCCTTGCCCGACATCGCGCTCGTCGCGAATTACGGGGGCAGTGATTCCCGCTTCCTGGCCGCAAGCGGCAAAGAAGTGACCACTTCGTCCAATTGGAGCAGGATCGCCTACCGGTTCTCCATCCCCGAAGGGGCCGCCTGGGCGCGCGTCATTTTCTCGGTCTACACGACGGCAAGCAACGGCCTCGAAGCTTGGATGCAACAGATCACCAAGGTCGAGTTCACGCATGATGCGCCCGCTGTCATCGAGACCGTTGAGGACAACCTCGACGACCTGTCCAAGACCAACGACGCCTATGGCATCGCCACCCAAAGCGGCGACGTCGGCTTCGGCGCGGACACCCGTTACGTCTCGACCAAATCCCCGGCTGCCGCCCCGACCGCGGAGA
>JAEDJP010000001.1 GCA_016296285.1 Bacilli bacterium | reverse complement strand
GATGTTCAGTTGCTTCAGAACTACTACACGATCGAAGGCAATGGTTCCTTGACGACCAAGGATAAGCAGTGCACGTATGATTCCGATCATCCGGAAGTCGTCCAAATTATCAACAAGACCATGAAGGCTGTCGGTGTTGGCAGCGCTACCGTCACCGTTACTTCCAAGGTTGACTCCACCAAGAGCTGCTCCTTCCACGTCACCGTCAAGGATACCTTCTTCGATCACACTCTTTCCGGCATCTCTTCTCAGGATGACTTCACCAAGGAACTTCCTGAAAATGAAGATTACTATGTCAGAACCTCTGGTTCCTTGACTGCTAATTTATTCATCAAGGGCGTTGATGCCGTTGAGTTCTCTGTCGAAACGACCATGACCTATCATTCCACCCTTTCTCACGAAATCTGGCCGAAGATCGGTATGTTCGCTTCCACCGCTGAGCACACTCCGGATTCTCCGTCCAACAGTCTCTATTACTTCTTGAACATTGAAAACTGCCACGAAAGTCTCGAATGGGATAAGATTGGTGTCTGCGAAGTTCAAAACGGCGCCAATTGGGCCTGGAACCCCGGTGTCCCAGATACCACTGCCAGACATCAGGATGCTCTCTACAATGTTGATCCTGCCATTCAGATTGAAGATTCCATCACCCTTAAGATGATTCGTAAGGGCTTCGACTTCCACTTCTTCGTCAATGGCCAGTATGCTGCTTCCATGACGACCCTTGAAGACCTCTTTGGTGTCCTCGATGGTGATCATTACACGGCTGTCCCTTCTCAGGTCGGTTTCTTCGAATTCAACTCCGATGTCACCTTCTCCGCCTACAAGGTCAATACCGATGCTGCTGCTATTGATGCCGAAATCGCCGCCATCACGGAACCTGTCTACATCTCCACCTGGACTGAGGACGCGGCCTAAAACCACAAAAACACGAACGCTATTCAATGGGATTATTCAAAGAACATACCTATGATCTCAGCAACGCTTTCCCGGTAAAGCCGGGGAAGCGTTTTGCGTCTTTCTTCATCGATTTTTCCATTGTCTTAGTTGGTGCGAGTCTTCTCTTCCTTGGGGCTGCTCCGATAGCCAGGGGGACTGCCTCCTATCAGCAGGCAACGGCCAAAGTGGAAGAGGAGATTGTCTATTACAACCATTATGCGGAAGCTTCCGGATTGGTTTCCTTCGTCGATGAAGAGAAAACCACCAGAAAGTCCGATGAAATCATCGTTATCGAAAACATCAACAGAGCCATCCTATGGTCCTATGAGAAGTTCGGTAACGCCCAGTATCCTGACTTTGTCATCGAAGACGGCAGTGAAACGACAAGATATGGAAAGGCTTCTCCGGAAAACGACTCGATCGCTCACTTCTACACCGTCTACGTTCCTCAGGAAGCCGAAGTTTCCGGCACTCCCATTCTCAGTTTTACCTCGACGCCCCTCGCTTATGTCAATTCTCTCTACCAGTCTTCCTTCCCCGCGGGTATGTTCCGCTTCGATGCGGTTTTGATGGACGAAAACGGTCATCCCACCGAGCTCCCTGCCCTTCATACCGATGTTTCTAGAGCACTCTTCTGCTATATGACCGATAACACGGCCGAAGAGATGAACGCTATCTATGAAACCGGCAAGGCTTACTTCAACAATTTCTACAACGCCTATTCCACGATGCTGACCGATGCCGAAAACTCCCTGATCCAGAACGAACCCTACTACTCCACCCATTATCTTGCGTATCGTGAGGCTATCGGGGCTCAAGCCAAATGTCTTAACATCGCCTTGATTCTTTCCTTTTTCCTCTCCTATCTATTTCTGAATCTTCTTCCGAAGTTCCTCTTCCGCAATGAAAGAACTCTCGGTAAGCTCATCCTCGGACTTGGCGTCATCACCACCGAAGACGAAGAGCCAAAATGGTATCTTACCTTCGTCCATTCTCTCCTTCTGTTCATCCCCTATCTTGCCGGAATCACGGTTGCCTACATGATGCCTCCTTTCAATGGGGTGTTCGATGGAATGATGCTTCCCTTTATCGGAAACGTCTCCCTTGCCGTCATCTTGATCGGCGCATTCATCCTGACTGTCATCAACTCCATTTCCACCCTATTTACCGCTCAAGCGCAGACCTTGCTTGAAATGTCTTTTAAAACAAAGGTGATGGATGAAAAATCGATTGGTCTCATCCCGGATACGGAGCAGTCCAAAAAGTAACAAAAAGGGGCTGTTGAATAATGTGGACCCCGTGTCAAGGACACGTTAATCAACCAATAAACAGCCCCTTTTTCCATTATCCGCAATGGGAAGGCATTAATTTTAATGATTCCATCTACAAAGTAACTTAGATATTTTATTTGTAAGCACTTACAACCGTATTGCAAGGGAGGAAACTTTATTTATGTTAACTAGAAAAAAGCTGATCATTCGATCCAGCCTTGTCTTCACCGCTTTGCTTTCGTTAGTAAGCTGCGGTGGCGGTAACGAAGACGCTTCCGGTGGTAATTCCGGCACTCAGATCGTTGATGATTCCGATCCGATTCTTGATATCTCCACTTTGGCTGACGATGTCGTCAAGGACGAAAACGGCGCCCCCGAATTCAATGAACAAATCAATTTGAAGGCTTGGTGCGTTATCGGTGACCCCGATAAGCAGACCTACGTCAAACTCATCCAGAAGTTCAATGATGAATTCTTAGGCCAGATTCACATCGATGTTACCTATGTCGGTCACTATGACTTCTACGGTAACTTGGATACGACTTGGCAGAACGAGAAGGAAGGCATGCCGGACTTCCTTGTCATGCATAACGAAAAGACTGCTCAGTATGCCGACCAGGGTATGCTCTATCCGATCGATAAGCTCTTAGGTGATCCTACCGGTGTCAGCATGGACTTCTCCCAGGCTTATGACAACATCAACAGAGCCTCCCAGTACGCTGGCCATCAGTTCGCCATCCCGATGGATGCTCATGGCTTCTTGACCTACTTCCGTCAGGATATCATCAAAAAGAATGGACTCGGCTTCGATGACAATACCCGTTTCATCCCGAACTCCAGAGCCGAATATCAGACCTTGCTTGAAAAACTTCTTGAAAAGGCCAAAGCCGGCACTCTTATGGTCCGTAACATCAACAAGGCGGAAGACCACTCCTGGAAACCGGCCGATGTTTCTACCTTCGTTCCTGAATTCATGCAGTCTACCGATCCGGACGGCCTTTCTTCCTTATACGCCAACGGCGGTTCCATGGCCGTCAAGGATGAAAACGGCGACATCAAGGTTACCTTCCAGGACAACGAAGGTTTTAGGACCTATGTCACCGATCAGGTCGAGAGATACAACAACGGTTTGATGGGCGATAAGTGCGGTACCAACACCGAAGGTTTCGGCAATGGTTCCTGCGTCATGTTCAATGAAGGTCCGTGGTGGGCTTCCTCTCAGTATTCCTTGGCTTGGAACTTACCGGAACTCACTGCTGCCAACGCGGAGTTGAACGTCTCTGCCGAAGATGCCGCTGATCCGGTCATCTCCAAGCCGTTCGCCGCTGCTCACGCGGATGGTTGGTGGTCTTTGGACGATGCTCCGGAAGCCACCCGAAGAAAGTGGTATGGTAACGGTCACGCCGTCTCCATCACGAGACACGTTGATTCCATGCAGAAGGTCGCCGCCATTCTCTCCTTCACCAACTGGTTCGTTCAGGGCAAGGACGCGAGCACTGGCGAATACAACCTCGCCGAGTGGAACAATTCCGGCCATATCCCGGCTTGGAAGAATGTCTATGAATCCGAAGAATATAAGAGATATTGCGAAAAGAACGTCACCCTTAAGGCTTTAGGCGATCCCGCTGACATCATGGCTATGGAAAGCCTTAGGGACGAAACCTTGATCTTCAACGCTCTCTCTACTGCCGTCTTCGCCACTCACGAAGCTTTGAAGTCTTCCGAAGGCTGCAGCAAGGAACGTGCTCTCCGGATCATTGCTGAGACCGCTCAGTCTGCCCAGGAAGCCATCGATATGGCTCACATCTTCGATTAATCGGACTTGGGTTTACGTTTGATTCTTAACAAAAGGAGTGTTTGCCGATGGATAAAATGAATACCTTGGAAAAATATGCACTCCGGAGCTCCAGGACAAAAACCGAATTCAAAAGATACGGAACGGCGCTGCTTTTTTTAGCGCCGTTTATTCTTAGTTTTATCCTTTTCTTCATCGTACCTTTGATTTACGGCGTTCGGATTTCCTTCATGAACTTCAAGTTCTCCTCTCCGGGTACTGCCTCCTACAATGGCGCTCAGTGGTATAAGTTCATCTTTGCCCCGCAGAGCGTTGGTGACAAGCTTTCCAAAGCGGCAACCAATGCCAGTGCCGCATTTTGGCGATCTTTCATGCACTCTTTTATCTTCGCTCTCATCATGGTCCCTCTTGCCGTTTTGGTTCCTCTTGGATTAGCCATTTTAGTTAACATCAAGCCGCCGGGATATAAGATCTTCCGCGCCTTGATTTACATGCCGTCCATCGTTCCGCTTACCGCTGCCGGCACGATCTTCTCCATGCTCTTCTTGGATCGGTCTCAACACGGTCTGCTCAACGAAATACTCGGTACGGACATCAAATGGTTCGTAGACTCTTGGTTCAAATTCACAATCGGAAATTTCAACGGCGATGTCGCCCTGGCTTGGATTCCGATCTTCCTCATGTGCTTCTGGGGTGGTTGGGGTGGAAACTTCATCATTCTCTCCGCCGGTCTCCAGAACATTCCCAAGTCCTTATATGAAGCCAGCGATATCGATGGCGCCTCTCCGATGAAGAGAGTCATGGCTGTCACCATCCCTGGTATCAAAGGACAGCTCGTCTTATGTTTGTTCACCACCATCATCGGTTACTTAGGCTTGTATGGTCAGAACTACGTTTTGTCCAATGGCGGCCCGGTCATTCCGGCCCTCTCTTCCATGCCTGGTGGCGGCAAGACTTCTACCATCATGTACTTCATTCAGGATATTGTCGCCAACAGGCCTACCTTCAAGGATACCTTGTACGGCTTAGGCGCTGCTGCCAGTATCGTCTATGCAATCCTTGTCGGTATCATCTCCGGTATCCAGATGTGGGCTACTAGAGATCGAAAACCCGGTAACAGAAATTCGGAGGCATACGCAAAATGGGCAAGAATCAATTAACGCTTGAACGTTATGTCGGTTACCGTAAGGCAAACCAGAATCGTCACACCAAGATTCAGTATGGCAAAATCATCACCTTCATCTTCCTCACGATCTTCTGCATCATCTGGGTTCTCCCCTTCTTCATCATGTTCTTGGGCTCCTTAAGAGGCCATTTGGACAACATGAACTATCCGAAGGAGATCTTCTATCCGCATTCCGGTTATACCCTCGAAAACTATAAGATTCTTCTCTTGCAGCAATATCCGGAAGATATGATGGGCTCCCATAACTCGACTCAGGAATACCACATGGGCTATTGGTTCATGAACTCCTGCATCTCTGCCATCGGCGGCACCCTTCTTTACCTCCTTGTCGCCTCTCTTGCCGCTTACTGCTTCACCTTCATGCCGGTCCGTGGATCCAAGGTCTTATTCGGTATCTTGGTCGCTTCCATGGTTATTCCTGGAACGGCTACCGCTGTCGGTAACCAGATGAACATCTTCTCCTGGGGTCTTAATAAGTCACTATTGGCACTCATTCTCCCTGGCTTAGGTGGCGTCTATGGCATGTACCTCATCAAGACCTTCTTCATGTCGATTCCGAAAGACTTGGTGGAATCTGCCAAAATGGATGGCTACTCCAACCTTGAGATCTTCTTCCGCATCGTCCTTCCGTTAGGTAAGACCGTTCTCTTCGTTCAGGGCTTATTCGGCTTCATGGGCGGATGGAACGACTTGGTCTGGCCGCAGATGTTATTCGGCGTCAAAGACAACAAGCTTTGGACTCTGCAGGTCGGCATGGCTTACGTCATCAACAACTCCAGAACATCGGACTTGATCGGTACCGCTCTTGCCGGTGGTGTCATCTGCTTAGCTCCGGTCCTTGTCGCTTACATCCTCGCTTCCAACAAGATCATCGAAGGTATGGCTTCTGCCGGTATCAAGAGATGATTCCTCAGCAATTCTTTGCTGAAAAACATCAATCAGGAGGCTTTCCAAAATGGAAGAAAATGTGAATCTCAAAGAAGAACTGAAGAAGAATGGCGGTATTATCCGCAACGAATCCATTCAATCCTTCGTCTGTCTCAAAGACGTCAATAAGATTTATCCCAACGGCATTCAGGCCGTCTACGATTTCAACATCGATATCAAGCAGCATGAGTTCATCGTCTTGGTCGGTCCTTCTGGCTGCGGCAAGTCCACGACCCTTAGAATGATCGCCGGTTTGGAAGATATTTCCTCCGGTTATCTCCACATCGATAAAGTCCTCTCCAACTACATTCCTCCCAAGGACCGTGATATTTCCATGGTTTTCCAGTCCTACGCTTTGTATCCGCAGATGACGGTCTACGATAACATCGCGTTCCCGCTCAAAGCCCGCAAGTACGATAAGATCGTCAAAGTCCTCTCCATGCAGGCCAAAATGGAATTCGATGCGGTCAAGGAACAGCCTGAGCGGTTGCTGGAAGGCATGATCGAATCCTTGGACAAGAAACTCAATTACGCTTCTTTGGCCGTCTATGTTTCCACCAAGCTCAAGATCCAGGAAATCACTGCCAAGCTCATCTTGTCATACAAAGATTTGCTTGCCTTAGCCAGAAAAGCTTTCGGTGATTCGGATAATCTTGCCCAGTATCAGCTTGAATTCAAGACATTGTTCGATTCCAAGAAAGAGGAGATCGACGCTACTTTGGACAGCATGATTGCTGCGGAAAAGCAGAACTATGAATCCAAGGGCTTCACCATCAAGAAAGATGGCGTTGTCTATCAGGGCGAAAAACCCCTTCATCAGAAGGTCAAACTCACCAAGGAAGAGATCCGTCAGAAGGTCTTCGAAGCGGCCAAGATTTTGGACCTTGGCCCTTACCTCGACAGACGCCCGAAAGAACTCTCCGGTGGTCAGATGCAGCGTGTCGCCTTAGGAAGAGCCATTGTCAGAAACGCCAAGGTCTTCTTAATGGATGAGCCTTTGTCCAACCTCGACGCCAAGTTGAGAGTTCAGATGCGTTCCGAAATCGTCCGATTGCACGAGCGAATCGGGGCGACCACCATTTACGTCACGCACGACCAGACCGAAGCGATGACCATGGCAACCCGTATTGCCGTCATGTCCAAGGGCTGGTGCCAGCAGATTGGGGAACCGGAAGTCATCTACTCCCGTCCGAACAACATCTTCGTCGCTACCTTCATTGGCTCTCCTGCCATGAATATCTTCGAAGGCACTTATGAAGACGGCAAGTTGACCTTAGACGATGGTTTCGTCATGGATATGGGGGCAGAATTCAAGACGACTCACGATGCCTTCTACAACCAGAAATTGGAAGAGACCCGAGGCTTCTTAGCCAAGAATCCGGTCAAGAAGATGCATGGCTTGTTCCTCCACGACGAGATTCTTCGCCTCCTGGCCGAGGAAAGAAATCTCCTCCACTATTCCGATCGTCTC
Source organism: Bacilli bacterium (assembly GCA_016296285.1). GTDB lineage: Bacteria > Bacillota_I > Bacilli_A > RFN20 > CAG-826 > Alloenteromonas. The sequence goes on along the minus strand of JAEDJP010000001.1, from coordinate 44,743 downwards.
CGGGCGGCTCTTAGCAAAGGCCAAGGCGAAGAAAAGCTCGTTCCGCTTACGGAGGGCGAAAAGAAGGTTCATGCTCTCGTCAAGGAGGAAGGCTCCAAGTCTTTGGATGAAATCCATGGCGAAATCAAGGCCATGATGGAAGAACAAATCAACGCCAAGGTCGAAGAACTCAAAGCGGTCATCGAAACCATCGATGACAAGGATCGCGATGCCTTGGTTGCCTGCTTTGCTCCTGCTACGGATGGACAGAAAGAACGTTCCTTGGAAGAAAGACTCAAGGCTGCCAAACCGCTCCTTCTCAACATCATGGATATCACGACCAAGGAACTGTCCATCCTTCACAACACCACGGCCTTCTCCAAGGGCAAGAAGTCCGAAAAGGAAACGGTTCTCTTCTACACCAAGAGACATGGCAAGGCCAAAGCTGCCGTCAAAGGCTATAAGTCTTCCATCCACGTCAAGGATTCCAATGTCGTTCTCACCAACAACCTTTGGTTGGTCTTGACCGAACTAGAAAGAAAGTATGAGGCTGCCTTGCAGGGCAAACACGATGTCCGCATCGGCATCCGTCCGGAGCACATCCACCTTGCCCGTGAATTCAATTCCGATAAGAAGTCCAGTGGTTTCACGGTCAACAGTGATGTCGTTGAATTGCTTGGCAGCGAACTTCTCGTCCATGCCAATTACAACAACGTTGATATGATTGCCAAGATCTCCACCGGAACGTTGGTCAAGGCTCACGAAGATATTGAGCTTAGTTGTGAGTTGGATAAGGTTCTAGCCTTTGACGTAAACTCCGGTGATACCATCGCCTCTTGGTCTTTGGCCAAGTAAGGAGCCGTTCATGAAGAAATCATTATTAGGATTCGCGTTCGTCGCCTTGTTGATTTCCTGCGGTAACACGACTCCTCCTTCGAATCAAACACCCAATGCTTCCGAAGAATCTTCCGATGAACCGGGATATTACTATGGCGAGTTCTCCAACCCGCTCATGGCAATGACGACTACCGGTTCTCCCTTCAGCGGTGAAGTTGCTGACCCAACGGTCGTGAGAGACCCCGAATCCGGTGAACTCTGGTGCTTTGCCACCAATCGAATCACTTTGAAGAGTGATGACGGCTGCACCTGGACTCAGGTTGGCGGTGAAATCATCAACTTCCCGACCTGGCACAAAGAACCTGGCATGGCCATCAATCCGAGTCAGATCTATATGTGGGCTCCGGATGTCGTCAAGATCGGTAACAAGTGGATTTACTACTATTCCCTTTCCGGCTGGGGAGATTGCGTCGGTATCGGTTATGGTATCGCCGACAACATCGGCGGTCCCTATGTCGATCAAGGCAAACTCTTCTCCTATAAGGAAATCGATGTTGAAAACGCCATTGACCCTCAGGTCATTCAGACTTCCGATGGTGAAGTTTGGATGACATTCGGTTCTTTCCAGGGTCTCTATCAGGTTCAGCTCAATGATGATGGCATCGGCCTTAAGGGCGACGACATCGACTATTGGAAGGAAAATAAGATTCTTGTGGCAGGCGCTCCTACTGACTGGGATGGTTCCCAGTACGAAGGTAGCTATGTCCTCGAGCACAATGGCAAGTATGTCTTTTTCGGTTCCACCGGTACCTGTTGTGCCGGCACCGATTCCACTTACCGCGTCATGGCTGGCATCTCCAACAGCGTCAACGGTCCTTTCATCGATAGCAAAGGCATGAAGCTCACCATGTCTCGTAGTGGCACGACCTATGGTAACGTCGTTGTTTGGGGAGGTCCTCTCGATGACAGCGATGTCTATGGTCCTGGTCACAACTCCATCATCAAGGATGATGCGGGTGATTATTGGATCTACTATCACGCCTATACCCGCAAGGACAATTTTGCAACCCGTCACTTAATGATGGATAAGATTCTTTGGGACGACAAGGGATTCCCCTATGTAAATACGAAGAAGCCTTCCTATGATCCGCATATGGATGAGCCCCAAAAGGGCCCTAGATTCCTCTAATTAGGAATTGTTGCAAGGCAAAATGGAGGCATTCTCATGAAATTGACAAAGAAAGATGGTTTACTGACCCTTTATGACAATGGCATGAAAATGCCTTTTGATTTGGAAGCACCCGATCCCTTCCTCTATCGTTTCAATGGCAAATACTACCTTTACTTTACCACGCCGGATAGCCGTATCTCCTGTTATGTCTCCGATGACATGCTTCACTTTGAACCCTGCAGCAACAAAGTGACGGACGTCGGATATTGCTACGATTACCGATCAGATCCCAATCATCCGAAAACCGGTGATTGCCCCTATGCTCCGGAAGTCATCTATCACGACGGATCCTTCTATATGGTTGCCTCTCCTGACGGTAACGGTCACTATTTCTTCAGGGCCGAGAAGCCGGAAGGACCCTTTACCTGCATCAGTGAGAATCTCGAAAGAAGGATCGATGGTTCCTTCTTCATCGACAGCGACGGAAAGAAATATCTCTTTACCTCCGGCGAAGAGTCCATCCGCGTTTATGAAATCAACGATGACTTCACTTCCTGCAAAGGAGGGAAAGGAACAGAAGGCGGCAAGACGTCCTTGTTGACCTGTCGTCTTTCCGGTTGGAATGAAGGACCGTATATGCTCAAGCGTTATGGCAGATACTATCTGACCTATTGCGGAGCACATTTCCTCAGCCGTGATTATAGAGTCGATTATGCAACGGAACGATGCGATACCTTTGACCCTGCCTATTTGGAAAGAAAGGCTACCATTTTGGTTTCCACCAACGATGATTACTATGGCTTAGGTCATTCCTGCACGGTCTTAGGACCGGACCTAGATTCCTACTTCATGGTTTATCACAACATGGAGGAGGGGCCGCGTTACTACAACCTTGCCCGCATCAGCTTCGATGACGATCGAATGGCTCTCAACGGCATGAGAAGACATGGCATTCCCTTTGTCGGACGCGCTCATACCACCAATGGTTTGGAACAGATGTTAGACAAGGACGATATGTATCTTCTTGCCGAACATGGCGATACCTATTCCGTGGAATTCAACAATATCGGTTATGGTGAGATGATTCTCTCTCGTAACTCTGAAAAGACCTTGGTTCTCAACTTCAAGGGAGACAGCATCTCCTTGGTGATGCAATGCGGCAAAGACTACCAGACCATTCAGGAATACCCTTTGGATCACTTGTATCGAAAGGATGTCGTCCACAGTTTCCTCTTCCAATTCCGTCAAGGAAGATTCGCCTTGTGCTTTGATCATAGAGAACTTGGTTTAGGACAGGTGGAACTTGGGGAAGGTGCTGTCGGATATCGAAAGGATCATACCTTCCATGAGATTCTCTCCTCCTCCATCTCCGCGGTTGCCTTAGGCTCTTCGGATCGTCTCTATCCTGCCGATACCATCCATTACGCTAAGGATTATGAAGAAGAGAGTTCTCTTTGCGAAAAAGCGGGAACCGGTTTCCTCCATGTGAGCCCGATGGATGATGTCATCTACAACATCTTCGTTCCGGATGACCAGGAAGAAGATATCATCCTGACCATTCCTGCTTCCTCCTTCCATCGCGAAGTCGGCATGAGGATTGACGAAAATGAATTCCATCCATTCACCCTTCCTTCTTTCCAAACCGATAAGGAAGTCAGGACCAAAGTCCTGACACTGCCGATGAAGAAAGGCGTTCATGCCATTCATTTCAAAGGGGACTTCTCCTTCTCTGCCTTCGAACATAGGAAACATCAAAACGGAACGGATCTTTCTGTGAGTTTGGATGAACATGCGGACCTTGATCCGTTCCATTGCCGCAATGTCGAATCCTTGGAGGACACGGGACTCGTCAGTCATGAAGAGAAAGTCGTCTCCTTATTGACCAAACAGGTTTACACCGACGTGAAGGTTGAGACGGATATGGTCTTTGTTCATGCCAAGGAAACCGGTGGTGCCGGCCTCCTTCTCTCCGTCACGGATGACTGCATTCCGTTCAAGGAAGATGCCGATGGCAGCGAACATGCTACCTCCTTCCGAGGTTTCTTCATCGGATTCGATATGGGAAGAATCTGCATCAAGAAAGTCGATTACAACTTCCTGGAGACGATTGCGAGCGAAGAATATCCGATTGTTCCTGGTAAGTCATACCATCTTGCCGCCTATCAGGAAAACAATGAATTACGGCTTTGCGTCAATGATGTGGAAGTGATTAAAGGCGTCTTCCAAAACGGAAATCTGAATGGCAAAGTCGGTCTATATGCACAAAACTGCAAGGCTTGTTTCACGTCCTTTTCCGTCCATTCCCAGCATTAATATTAATGATAAAAGAAAGGGCTTTCTCACACTAAAATGAAGAGGAGAAAAAAGGCATCGATTCGATTCAATTTCAAAAACATTTCATAGCAGGAATTCCAATGAAAAAGAGTGTTACTTTGTTGACAGTGGGTTTGATGATGATGGGCTTGGTTAGCTGTGGCAAGGAAGCAGACAAGACCAGCGAGCATCCCACTTCCGAACAGGAAAGCGTGGAATCTCAGACTTCCTCCGAATCTTCCTTTGTCGCCCCTGTCGAGGATGACAAGGTACACATCGTTGTCCTCTCCGGTCAGTCCGGTGGACGTGGCAAGGCATTGGTCAGCGATTTGACCGAAGCACAGAACGTTGCCAATGAGGAAGTGGATATCCTCGAAGATGGCATGAGAATGGAAAATCTGGGTAATATCCCCGAACATCCTACTTTCAAGAGCATCTCTCCGGTCAAACCTGGTTTGGGCGATAGTGCATCGGAATTCGGTCCGGAACTCGGCATTGCTGAGACCATGGCCACCCGTTATCAGAAGAACGGCAAATCCCGTAAGTCCATGATCGTCAAATACACCGCCTGCGGTTCTACCTTCACCGATCACTGGTTCTCCAAATCCATGATGGATGATCCTGATATGGAAGATGCCCTCAACCCGGTCCAGATCAGAGAAGACAAGAACGGTGATTATACCGGCCCTCTTACCAATAACCTGTATCAGTTGGTCGACAAAGCCATCGCTCAGGTCAAGGAAGAAGGCTTTGAAGCGGTCATCGATGGCCTTATCTGGGTCCATGGCGAACAGGATACCAAGTATGAAAAGAACATGGAGATCTATGAAAAAGCCTTAGGCGATTTCATCCATGACTTCCGCGAATATGTCGGTGATGCAGACCTTCCTGTCGTCGTTACCGAAGCCGTCACCAATTCCGGTCGATACTGCAACAAGCTTCGTAAAATCCAGAAGAAGGTTGCTTCCGAAGATGCCAACACCCATTTCGTCCATACCGAAGACTTATATACCAACACCTTCGAGCCTTGGCATTTCGGCGCTCAGGATAACTTTGTCTTAGGCCATAGAGCCGCGGCCGAATTGATTGCTCTCAACGATAACAGAAAGATTACCAAGATCGAAGCCGATCCGGTCAATGTCTCCGTCAAGGCTCATAGCAAGCTTCCTGAATATTTGGAAGCGGAGTTCGAAAACGGTACGACCGGCACGGTCAAGGTCAGCTATGACGGTGGTTATCAGCTTACCGAAGGCGATCAGGAAGTTTCCTTCAAGGCTACGACCAATTGGGGTGTCTATGACGGCAAACTTCCGGTCCATGTCAGCGAATTCCCAATGGTTGACGGCAAGATCGATGATTGGGCAGATGCCAAGACCAACGATATCGATGGCAAGGGAACGATCTCTTTCAAGGTCGATGAAGCCAATGGCGATTTGTACTTTGCCGCCAATATTACCGATGGCGATATCTGGACCGATGCCGAAGCCTGGCATGCCGGCGATATGGGCCAGAAGGGTGGCAACGATGATTTGCGTCTCTATCTGACCAATGGCGGTTCCAAGGAAGCCATTCCGGTTCTTCTCTCCTCTGCCAACTTGATGAGAATCTATGCTGCTGGTTCCCCGGAAAGCTCCTACTCCCCGAAAGGCAACATGATTTATGCCAAGGCCATCACCGATGTTTCTCACCATGTGAGAACGACCGGTGAAGTCAATGTCGTCGGTGGTGCTGAAGACGATAGGGGCATGGTTATGGAAGGTAGAGTCAACTTGGATGAGTTGGGCTTGGATGTGAGCGATTTGAAGGTTGTCGTCGCCTATAACGATGTTACGAGCGATGGCAGCAAGAAGACCAACGCCAACTACTATCTTGGTGGTTCTTCCATCGCCATCGACAAGGATGCCTCTTACGTTTCCGTCGCAGACCTCATCTAAAGGAATAAAAGTGATTTTCAAACAGGAAGTCGAGGTGAAACAATGAATGTCATCGGTGCAGATCCTTTTGTCATGAAGGACCCTAAAACAGGAACGTATTACGCATATGCCACCGGTGATGAAGAAACCAAACACTTCATCATCTATAAATCCAAAGACCTTTGCAATTGGGAGAAGGTCGGATTTGCCTATTATGAGGATGAAATGTGCTGGGGAACGGATTGGTTCTGGGCTCCGGAATGCTACTATAATCCGCACAACGAGCATTACTATCTCTTCTACTCTGCGAGAGTGAAACCGGAATTGACGACGAAGTATTTCGGAAGACCCGACTTTTTAGAGAATTCCAAAATCGGTGTTGCCGTTTCCGCGACGCCTGAAGGCCCCTTCCGCAACCTTGCCAATCACCCGATTGATTACTATCCCTTTGATTATGAATATCGTGATGTCGATGCGCTTTGCCAAGACGCCTTCGCCGTCAAAGTCTCCGAAATAGACTTAAGCAAAGCCAAAAAAGGAACCTATATTCCTGCGATCGATGCCGATCTGCTGATGGAAGACGGGCATTTCTATCTCTTCTATTCCCGTTGTTGCTACGAGAACAATTTACCGGATCAGAGATTCGACAAGTTCGTGGAGGAAAGCAATATTCTCGCCGTAGAATTGGATCCTGCCTTCTGGTACGACAAGGAAGCAAAGATGATGCCGACCATTCATCCTTCCTTTGTCGCCTACGATGCTGAACATCCTGAAATCCGTAAGGATAAATGGGTCCAGATCATCTCCTATTACCATGAGCCTCAGGAATGGGAAAACGGCCATATCTCCGACTATGAATTTTCTCATGGCCAAAAGCATAACCGTCGTTGGGCCGAAGGCTCCATGACGATCCCCTATGTCATTGACGGCGTTAAGAAATATCTGATCTTCTACTCCTGCAACAGCTATGAAAACGCCTTATATGGCATCGGTGCAGCCGTTGCCGATCGGCCACTTGGTCCCTATCACAAATATGGTAAGAATCCGATCATCCATCAGATTCCGGAAATCTCACTCTATTCGACAGGACATGGATGTGTTGTCGAGAAAGATGGCGAACTTCATTATGTCTTCCACGGACGTGAATCCATGGACCAGATGCGCATCGTCTATCAATGTAAGCTTCACATCAACAACTTCGACGACATCGCCATCAGCGATATCGTCAAAGGAAATCTCATCTAACCTATAACCCCGGGAGCAATCCCGGGTTTCTTTTGTTATAGAACATTTATGAAACGTGAATTTTGATTATTGGCCTCTACCGCTTTATTTGCGTTGGCCGGCTGCGGTAAGGAGGGCGGTGAAACCTCCAAGCCGATCAGCAGCGAAGGAAAGACATCCCAAAAAGTCTGAATCCACCCAGTCCGAGGCTTCCGAAAGTCAGGCTCCTGAGGAAGTTTCCTCCAAAGAGGAATCTTTTTTCCGGACCGATTGATTACGGTACTTTGGAAGTTACTGCCTGCCCTGTCATGAAGGGATGCTACAACAAGATCAAGTTGCATTTCTCCAATCCTGACGCTGCCTAAGAGATGACCTATATCATCACCAATACTTCCATCGGTCATATCGAAAACGGTTATGTCTATGGTGATGAAGTTGGTTCCGCCAGAATCATTGCCAGCTCCGAGCACTTCTTTGCCAAGTTCTATGTCAACGTCTGCTCCAATGCCGATAACAACAATTACTTCTACAATAAGGTCAATAGACGTGAAACAACCTTCACCCAGAAGGATCTTCCCGAAGAAGGTCTTGCCTTATTCGCCGATGACTCCTTCGTTGATACCGATGAGTTCTGGTAGAACTTCCATACCAGCTACTACGGTAGCTTCGACATCTTCAAAATGGGTATCTCCCGTAACCGAAAGGGTACTTCTATTTCACGGTAACCATTCCTGTCTTATAGGGCTTAATGTTTACGTCCATAGATGTTCCGAGCCGAAGAAAATAAAAGCCTCCGTTCCCTTTTGGGGCCGGAGGCTTCCCTTTCTATTGGTGCGGGCGACAGGACTTGAACCTGCACGGAAGTCCATCAGATCCTAAGTCAGCATGCCCCGATGGTTTGAGATGGAGCATTTTGGAAGAAAGTGCTTATTATTCTATCGGGAAATCTTAAGTGCCGTTAAGAGTTAGGATTATTCTTCTAGAACCGAATTGAACGCCTGATGCGGACGGATTGCGGACGAATTTTCGGGAAAATCGAAGGCACGCATGGGAGCGGCGGGCCGGTCTGAAACTGAGTAGCTGACGGGTTGCTGGAGAAATTCTAGAAGAAGATGGGATTCCTGTTGTTCTGATTCTCGACCACTTCATTGGAGTATCCGTTTTGCGGATCTTTCCGATCCGTTCCTGCTGAGCACCCCCTTTGATTTGAGCGAGATGACAATCCTTGAAGCCGTCCTCTTGGACACCTTGAGCGACTCGGCTATCTTCTGAAGCGTGATATGGCCGCGTGTGGTTGTGACAAGAAATTATAAATTTAAAAAATAGTAACCAGTTTATTCATCTCAGAACAGAAGGAGCATTCAGGAGGAAATCGATGGCTCCGACATGAACCACTCCGTCGTCGTCCTGATACGGCTCGAAGTCGTCACCTTCGATCAGGATCTTGCGGAAGGAGTCCCTCACGGCCAAAAGCGGACGTTTCTCTTGAGCCATCTTTGATTCGTCATCAACCGAGAAGGCGGACTGGATGTAGTAGCGGGCATCCCCCTTCTCCGCGACGAAGTCGACCTCGAGCTGTGGGGAGGCGTTGGATTTGGGTGCGGTGGGGTCATAGGAGCGGATAACTCCGACATCGACTCCATAACCGAGCCGTATGAGCTCGTTGTAGATTGCGTTCTCCATCAAATGGCCGCGGTCGGGCTGGCGGAAATTGAGAAGTGCGTTTCGGAGCCCTGTATCTGCAAAATAGTACTTCTTTCCGCTTCCGATAATTTTCCGTCCTCGTATGTCGTACCTCTCCGCTTCTTCTAAGAGAAAAGCGTCTTTGAGATAACCGAGGTAACCTTCGATCGTGTTCCTGGCGATTCCTTTGCCCTCGGTGGAACGGAACGTGTCCGCGATGCGGCTGGTGTTGATCAATGACCCGACGGATGAGGCCATTACCTTCGTGAGCTCGTTTAGGGAAGAGTTTTCCTGCAGCCTGTACCTCTCGACGATGTCCTTGTAGTAGACGGTGCCGAACAGGGAACGGAGGTACTCCTCCCTGTCACCGGGGTCATCGTAGGTCAGGGAGAAAGGCATCCCTCCGTAGCGGAGGTAATCCCGGAAGACTTGTCCCCGATCCGCCCCATTCCTCGCCGATAGGTACTCGGAGAATGAGAGAGGGCTCATCCGGATTTCAAAGCCCCGGCCGCGGAAATCCGTAAGGATGTCGCTGGAAAGCATCCTCGAATTGCTTCCCGTCACATAGCAGTCGACGTTCTTGTGGGAAGACAGAATCCCGTTCAGTACAGTGTAGAAGGTGATCAGGGGCTTTTTTCCGCTGGCGGTTTTGACGTCATCAAAATAGGGGCTTTCGATGGCCTCGCAGTGCTGAATCTCGTCAAGGAAGAGGTAGCAGGGACCGTCTTTGGGAAGAATTCCCTCCAGGTAATTCGAGAGACTTAGAGGGTTGGCCAGCGCCTGATTCCTCCCTTCGGAAAGGTCGATTTTGATGATTCTTTCCGAAGGGATACCCTGATTGAGGAGCCAAAAGCGGAAAAGCGGGTCAAGAAGATAGCTCTTTCCACACCGCCTTATGCCGGCGATGACCTTGATGGCCCCGTTGTTGCGGGAACGGATGAGCCGCTCCAGATAATAATCTCTCTTGATTTCCATAGCATGCCTCGTGACAAAAAATTCAATTTTTGAAATATTTGTAAATATATTATATCTTTGCCCTTCGCCCCAGAGTATCTCCGTTTGATTGAATTGGAAAATAAAATCCTTTTCCGCTTGGTGGATAAACGAAAACGGTCTCCGCACTTCCTTTCCAGGAAGGAGAGACCGTCTGTTTCCGATGGTGCGGGCGACAGGACTTGAACCTGCATGAAATTATCCAATAGATCCTAAATCCGCCGCGTATACCTATTCCGCCACTAGTGCGTGTGTGCTGCTTTCTGCGGACGGATTCATCCACATGTCGTCTTTGCCGTCTGCTGACCCTCTCTCAGCAAGAAGAGGAACGGCTTCCCCGATTTTACTACCCTGCGGACAACTTTTCAGGAGAATTTCCGGATTTTCTCCGGCCGGAAGGTTTGTCCGCATCTTCTTTTGTCCGCACCTTACCTCATTCTTCCGACAGCCATGGCGTTTTCGGCTTGCCGGATTCTTGGAGTTTTCAAGTTCCTAAGTCTAGGAACTGGTCGAGAAGATCATAGAAAGTCACATTGAATTTGGTAGAGATCGCCTTTCTCTTCTTGTTTAAAGGCGGTTGCGCTAAACTATCTACTAGTCAAAGTTGTAGATTTCTACGACTTTAGCAAGTTGGAGGCGCAAGATGCAATTCGAAAGGCCAAAATACCTGCAGAAACTCGTTTCGTCCATCGGTAATGGGATGATTAAGGTTATCACCGGGCCAAGGAGATCCGGGAAATCCTATCTCCTCAACCCGATATTTACCGAATACCTATTGGCTCACGGAATTCCGAAAGACAGGATATTCATGCTTGACCTTTCGGATGATAGGAATGAGGAACTACATAATCCCATTTCCCTGGGGAAGAAAGTCCGCTCCATCCTTCCGAGAGAAGGGCAGGCCTTCCTTTTCATTGACGAGATACAGCTCTGCGAGAGCATTGAGAGTCCCTATTTTGAAGGCGTCCAAACGGTGAGCGGCAAAAAGCCTACGATCACCTTCTACAGCGTCTTGAACGGGCTTCTTTCCTCATACAGGAATGTTGACGTCTACGTGACCGGCAGCAACTCTCACATGCTCTCCAGTGACATTGCGACCGAATTCCGAGGGAGGGGATGGCAAATCCACATGCATCCGCTCAGCTTCGGTGAGCTAAGAGAAGCGACGCCGACTTCAGTGAACGATTTTAACCTTTGGAACTCTTTTTACCGATGGGGAGGGCTGCCAGGATGTGCTTTGCTCGCCACCGAGAAAGAGAAAAGGGCATATCTTAAAGATGTCTTCCTCACCACCTACATCCGTGACGTCGCGGACCGACACGCTTTAAGGAATGAGCATTCTCTGGAGGAAGTCACTTCTTTCCTTTCCACATCGGTGGGCTCCCTAATCAGCGCAAACAAGCTTGCAAATACTTTCCGCTCAAAAGAGAATTCGCACATTTCGCCCGACACGGTCCGCAAATATTTCGATTATCTTGAGGATGCCTTCCTCGTGTCCAAAGCGCAGCGCTACGACTTGAAGGGAAAAGAGACGATCGGTGGAACGGCGAAATACTATTTTCAGGACCTTGGGCTCAGGAGCGCGGCCGCCGGATTCAAAGGCATGGACCAGGAACCGCACTTCATGGAGAACGCAATCTACAACGAGTTGCAAGCTAGGGGCTATCAGGTCAACGTAGGGGTCATCAGCACCAACGAAATGGTGAACGGCAGACAAACACGCGTGAATCGGGAAGTGGACTTCGTGGTGGAGACCCACGGGAGACGCTTTTACATCCAATCCGCTTACTGGATTCCGGATGCGGCCAAGCTCTCCCAAGAAAAGGCAGCTTTCCGGAGAATCGGCGATGGATTCACGAAAATCATCGTCAGCAAATTCACCGATGGAATTTCCAGCGACGAGGATGGCGTGGTCCGCATAGGTCTGTTCGATTTCTTGAAGAACGAGACACTTCTTGACGCCCCGCTTTTCTGAAACCGTAGGGCGATAAATCCAACGCGCAAATGGTCGACTAATGGGGTTACCTTTTGCCGAATTTTTTCGCACTTTTTGGAAAAATTGGGCCATTATGACACTTTCTTTATCCTTTTTTGTAGCTTGGCAATGCATTCAAACCGAAAAGGAAAATTTTGGAAAAAAGGGGTGAGAAGCGATGTCACATCAGGGAGACATGCATAGCGAAGAAAGAAGAGGTTAACTAAAGTTAATCATCAACTTTCTAGGAGTCTAAAATGCCTCATTTGAAGCAATTGCTCTACCTCCCGAACTCGACAAGATTCGGAAGGTTATCAAACTTACTTCCTACAAATTTTAGCGTGCATCCGCATGGATATTCTTCCATCACTGCGCGCATTCCGTCTAATAAGGCCTAGAATTCGGACCCCTATTTCACCTTGGCGAAGAAGAAAAACGGCCTCCGCACTTCCTTTCCGGAAGCGGGAGGCCGTTGAAATACGATGGTGCGGGCGACAGGACTTGAACCTGCACGGAAGTCCATTAGATCCTAAGTCTAACGCGTCTGCCAATTTCGCCACGCCCGCGCGCTTCTTTTGGAAAGCGCCTTAGTTTACACCGCGACGAAGGGACGTTTCAACGAAAAGCGAGGGCCGTTAGGCCCCCGTTTCTCAAAGGTTTCCGCTCGAGATGTCGTCCACCAAGTTGATTCCATAGCCTTCGGCGACGGAATCCATGAACGACTGGATCGGATGATGGTTTTTCTTTTCCTTCTTGGTCACGGAGCGCTTGCCCGTGAATAGGCGCTTAAACATTTCTACCATAGCCTCTTTACCTCCTTTTCGCGTTTTACTGGTACGGCGATTGCCGCTCCCCGGTTTTTCGGGGTCCTCTACTATAGACGCGTTTGGAGGTTTGACAAGGAAAATGGGCTTTGAAAGCGGTTACACCTTCTTCCGCTTCTTGAGGGCCCTCAAATCGGAAGAACGTCCGGCTTTTTTGAGTTCCTCATAACGGGCGTTGAGGGCGCGGACATAGGTGGACGTGGTCGTTTCGTCTTTCACGAAGAATTCCTCGTTCGCGTATTCGTCCGGCAAATACTGAAGGCGCGGCCAGACATCCGGACGGTCATAAGGATATTTGTCCTCCTCTTTCACGTTCACCGGCGTGAGCTTGAGGTAATCCTGCACATAAAAGGGGGCATCCTTCGCGAAGGCCATGGCCTTGCCGATCGATTCGTCTCCCGTCCGGGAATGGGGCGAAAGGCAAAGATCGACCACGGCGTCCCCAAGGGGAATGACCGCTTCCGGGAAGCCGACTTGCTCGGCGGCCTGGATGGCGAGCTGCGCCCGCATGACGGCTTGGGGATTCGCGAGTCCGATATCTTCGTAGGCGGTCACGAGCAACCGGCGTTTGATGGAATCGAGGTCCCCGGCGGAGCAAAGCCTCGCAAGATAATAGAGGGCAGCATTCACGTCGCATCCCCGGATGGATTTCTGCAACGCGGAGACGGAGTCGTAATGCTCTTCGGCGTCTTTGTCCATCGCGTAATTCGGGACCTTCTCGATTTCGAAGACCTGCTCTTTCGTGATGGGTCCGTTCCCGCCGAATTGGAGCGCGGCCTCCTCAAGGATATTGAGGGAATAACGCATATCGCCCCCAGAGAGCTTCGCGATGGCAAAAAGGGCGTCCTTCTCGAAAGCAACCTTGCCCCCAAGGCCATCCGGGCGATCGATCGCCCGTTGCAGTCCTTCGACCACTTCTTCTTTCGTCAGGGGTTTAACTTCAAGGAGCCTCGTCCTGCTTCGGATCGCGGGACTAAGGGCGATGTAGGGATTCGCGGTGGTCATGCCAAGCAGGACGAAAGTACCATCCTCGACAAAGGGCAAGAGATAGTCTTGTTTCCCTTTATCAAGACGGTGGACTTCATCCATGAGAAGGAGGGTCGGTTTCCAAAGTTTCGCCTCTTCGACGGCGGCCTCCATATCCTTCTTGGAACACGTCACGGCGTTAAGCTTGATGAAGTGGGCGCCCAGGGAAGAAGCATAGGCCTCGGCGATCGTCGTTTTCCCCGTTCCAGGAGGGCCGAAAAAGATGAACGAGAAAGGGAGTTTTTCCTCCACGGATTTCCGAAGAAAGGAAGAAGGACCAACCAAATGCGTTTGGCCAACGACATCGTCCAAAGTCTTGGGTCGGACACGGAAAGCTAAGGGTTGTTTCATATCGTCACGCATTATACCAAAGTCGCACGCGCACAAGAAAACTCCACAAGGATCAAAACGGAAACTCTAGCATTGTTTTTCCAATGAAATTTGGGCGAGGTTCAAAAGCCGGCCCTCGAAGACGGAAATCCGAAATCGTTCAAAAGGACCATTTCCCAAAGGTCAAGGAACTAAACCAAGAAACCAGAAACAGAAGAAAGAAAATCAAAAGCTATACTATTTATAGTTATAAAATGCTTAACTATTCTTTTTATATCTTATTACTTGGCGAGGAAAGCAAATTATAGCCGATTGAATAGGAAAATGTTTACTCCGAAGTTTATAAAGTATTTATCTTATTTTCTTTTTGTTTTTACTATGGAATTAAGCCCGAGCAGTAATTGTATTAAATATACTTTTTATATTTTGAAATCATCGATATAATATTAAGTGTTTCAGGTCGCCTTTTAGCCGAGAAATCTAAGGCGTGGAAACTCGGAAAACCATTGAGCTAAAAAGATCGTCAAAAGATGAAGGCAGCCAAGCCAAGACCGATCAAAGGCAGGATTCCTTCCTCTCCTGTCCGCTTCCTGAAGGTCTAAAATTTGGAAACTCGTTCAATGCAGGAAGATTTCCGTGCTGATCTGAAACCCAGTGAAGTAGCACCTCGATTCATGCCTATGCTCAAACGCTGAGCTGTGAGACGCTGATGAGAGTGGCCTCACAAAGATTGATATATAAGAAAATATAGAACGTCTGAAAAATTCCGATAGAAAGGAGATATACATGGAAAAATGGATGTCATACGAGGAATTTACCTACCGAATTGGAGAACCTATCACGGATGAATACGGGAAAAGTCCGATAACTCCTGTATTTTCTCTCTTTGAAGGCAAATGGAAGATGCATGTCATCTACTCCTTGTTTTGCCTAGGCGACACCCATTTTAATTCGGTTCTCCGCTTCTGCGACCCTATCACTCCAGCATCCTTGAATGCCGTTTTGAAAGAGCTTATCCAATCCGGGATCGTGGAGAAAAAGCAAGCCAAAGGGGAACGCTATGCAAGTTACTCATTGACTCAAAAGGGAATGGATCTCCAGCCTTGTTTTTACGAGATGATGAACTGGGGATTTTCCTATCGTTCCAACAGGCGAAAATGGAAGTGAGTTTCCGTTTTCTCAGTCACAAAAAAACGCGCCCAAGAAGGCGCGAATCAATCAAGGTTTGGTGCCGCGAACCGGAATCGAACCAGCAACCTACTGATTACAAATCAGTTGCTCTGCCAATTGAGCTATCGCGGCACGCGAGGTAATGATGGTGGGTGTTACTGGTTTCGAACCAGTGACCTCTTCCGTGTGAAGGAAGCGCTCTCCCGCTGAGCTAAACACCCAAGAAACAAATAAGCCCCGAAAGAAGTCTTCGGGGCTTTCTACCAAATTTGGTGGGCCTTAATGGGCTTGAACCATCGACCTTGCGCTTATCAAGCGCACGCTCTAACCAACTGAGCTAAAGGCCCAAACACGCCCGAAAGCGCTTTAATAATATAGACGAAAGCCTCATGGCCTGCAAGACTTTTTTGAGTCTTTGAAACGAGTTCCTCATCCGTCCGTTTTTCCTTTGCGAGAAACCGCGTTTCATCCGAGTTTTCGGCTCTTTTGCCTTTCATTGCGAACAAACCTCCTTCGAAAACAAAACCCCCTTCCCGTGCCTCGTGCTACCATAAGGACAGTTATCGTTGCGCCTTTGGCGCAGCAAACCACACAAGGAATCGCCCATGAACGGAATGATGTTAGGAATTCAAGAAGCCAACGACACGTTTTGCTTGGAAAAAACCTTCTTTCTAAAGAATCCCGAGGCTGGGACGCTTCACATCACCGCGCTTGGCCTTTACGTCGCGGAAATCAACGGGAAGAGGGTCGGCGACGCAAGAATGACTCCCGGCTGGACTTCCTATAACCACGTTCTCCAATTCCAAGAATACGATGTTTCTTCATTGCTCAAGGATGGCGAGAACACCATCTCGATTACCGTCAGCGGGGGTTGGTATTCGAGCGGCTTAGGATTCTCCAAAGATGGTCACAACATCCGTTATGGGGATAAACCCGCCGCCCTCGCGGAACTCCTTGTCGGCAACTTGACGATCTCGACGGACCTTTCTTGGGAGGCCAGGGAGAGTTTTATCCGTTCCTCCGGCATTTATGATGGGGAATATCAGGATTTCGTTTCCCCGCGTGCCGCGCTTCATGTCGAGAAAAGGGATTTTGATCCTTCCGTCCTCGTCCCGCAGACGAGCGAGCCGGTCCGCGACATCGAGCGCCTGCCCGTCGCAGCCGTCCTGCAATCCCCAAGCGGCCAAACGATCTATGACTTTGGCCAAAACCTCACGGGCGTGCCCGAGATCATCACTCCGCCCGGCTTCGAAGGCACCATCACCTTGCATTTCTCGGAGATCCTACACGAAGGCAGGCTTTATTCCGAAGGTTATCGGAGCGCCAAATGCACGGACGTTTTCGTGGTCAGGGGAGAAAGGGTTCTCGTCCCCGAATTCACGTTCCATGGATTCCGTTACATGGGAATCGAGGGAATCGTCCTTCCAAAGGAAAACGTGCACGCGATCGTCCGCCACACGGACTTCCGCCGCACGGGCGTCGTAACGACGTCTCATCCCAAGCTCCAAAAGCTCATTGAGAACATCGTTTGGTCTCAGAAGGACAATTCCTTGGACATACCGAGCGATTGCCCGCAGCGAAACGAAAGGATGGGTTGGACAGGGGATGCGAATATCTTCTTGAAGACCGCTTCTTTCCAATTCGACGTCCGATCCTTCTATCGCAAATGGCTAAGAGACCTCCGCTTCGATCAAGCCGACACCGGGGAAGTCTCCCAAATCGTCCCGGACATCCTCGGCTGGAAGAATACCGCGACCATCTGGTGCGACGCGGTCTGCATGATTCCTTGGACCCTTTACGAAACCTATGGGGACGAGTCCTTCCTCACCGAGAATTACGAGGCGATGGCCAAATATCTCGAAGCGGTCGAGCGTACCACGAAAAACGGTGTCGTCGCGGAAGGCCAGCATTATGGCGATTGGCTTGCCCTCGACCAAGAAAAGGAAGAGAAATTCTCTTGTTCCGGCAGAACCGATGTCTATTTCCTCGCGACCGTTTTCTACGCAGAATGCCTGCGAATTGCGTCGATTTCCGCGCAAAAGAAAGGTCTTTTAAAAGAGGCTAAAACACATGAAAATCGACGTGCTGAGGTCCTAAACGCCATTCGCCAAGAATACGTTACCCCAAGCGGCCGCCTTGCCCTAGATACCCTGACCGCCGAAGCGTTGGCGTTGCGTTTCCATCTCGTTCCAAAAGAAGCGGAGCCCGCTTTGGCGAAGGCCTTGAACGACCGCGCGATCGGCCACGACTTCAAATGCGTGACCGGCATCATCGGGACGAAATACCTGCTGAACGTTTTGACGGATTATGGCTATTTCGATACGGCTTGCAAAATCCTTTTGAACGAAAAGTGCCCTGGCTGGCTTTATGAAGTCAACCACGGGGCGACGACCATGTGGGAGAACTGGAACAGCATCAAGGAAGACGGTTCCTTGAACGTCTATGGCATGGATAGTTTCAACCACCCCTTCTTCGGGACGTGCATGGAATTCATCGTCGAGAGCCTCTGCGGCATCAAAGCCGCGGAACCTGGATATCGCCAGGTCTTGCTCGCTCCGCATCCTTATGAAGAGATCAAAGACATCCGCGCGGAGTTCGATAGCCCTTCTGGGAAGATCGTCTCGGGATATCGAATCGAGGATACCCAAATCGTCTATGCATTCCTCGTCCCAGATGGAGTCAAGGCCATGCTTCAATTGCCCGGCGAAAGCCCCACGCCCCTTCAGCCTGGGCATCACGAAATCAGACGAAGCCGTTGATAGCAAAAACTCCCAAGCCAATCGACTTGGGAGTTTTTCTTTGCGTTGCTTTCTCCGGAAAGCGAATTAACGCTTGGAGAACTGCGGAGCGCGACGAGCGGCCTTGAGACCGTATTTCTTACGCTCTTTGGAGCGGGCATTGCGGGTGAGCATGCCAGCCTTCTTGAGGGTGCTGCGATCTTCGTGGGCTTCGAGAAGCGCGCGAGCGATGCCAAGGCGAATCGCTTCGGCCTGGCCGGTGAATCCACCGCCTTGGGCAAAGGCGATGACGTCATACTTGTCTTCACCCGCGATGAGGGCGAGAGGCTGCTTGAGGTCGAGGATCAAGGTCTCGTACGGGAAGTATTCCTTGACGTCGCGGCCATTGACGGTGATCTTGCCGCTGCCAGCTTGGACGTAGACGCGGGCGACGGAGGATTTGCGACGGCCGGTGCCGTAGTATTTTTCGTTAGCCATGAATCATTTACTCCTTATTTGCTGAGATCGAGGACGACCGGCTTCTGGGCCGCCTGTTCGTGCTCGGCGCCGCTATAGACGTGGAGCTTGCTCGCGATCTTGCGGCCGAGACGTCCCTTGGGAAGCATGCCCCAAACGGCACGCTCGATCATCTCGACGGGGAATTCGTTGAGCATGACGCCGGAGGAACGGGTGCGGAGGCCACCGTTGTAGCCAGAGACGTTGTAGTAGTTCTTCTTGGTCTCGGGGTGGTTGCCGGTGAGCTTCACCTTCGAGGCATTGATGACGACGACATTGTCACCGCAATCGATGTTCGGGGTGTAGGTGGGCTTGTCTTTGCCCATGAGGATGACCGCGATCTTGGAAGCAAGGCGGCCAAGGGGGATGTTGGTGGCATCAACGACGTACCAATTGTGGACGGCATTTTCGTTGGTGGCCAACGTGGTTTGACGCTGCATAGGATTGTCCTTTCTTTTCGATTTTTGACGTGTTTCTTTTGGAAACGCCGGGGGTATTATGGAAAGAGGAACTTACGTTGTCAAAGCATTTTTCCTTCTTTTGTTTTCATTGAAACAACGTTTTGTTATTATTGTTGCGTGAAAAAGAAATCCATTGAAAAATTGCTCGACCTAGCGGACTGGAATGACGGGTATGTCTCAGTGGCCGAGGCCAAGGGTATGGGAATTGCCCAAACCTATCTTTCCGAAGGGGAGGAAGCCGGCATTTTTCAGAAGGCGGCGAAAGGCCTCTACATCAAAAAAGGGTACCCCATCGACCCGTTTTTCATCCTGCACTTCCGTTATCGAAAGGCGGTCTTCTGTCTTCGCAGCGCCCTCTATCTCCATGGCTTCCACGTCGAGCCGGTTCTCGAGGTCGCCTTGCCGCGAAACTACATGACCGCGGGCATCGAAGGGGCGGACGCCCTTCGGAAAGGCGCCGACCGTTATTTGCTTGGCCAATCCCTCGCGGTCTCCCCGCACGGCCCTCTTGTCCCCGTCTATGACATCGAGATGACGATCGTTGACCTCATCCTTTATCGCGACCGCTTCCTCGACGAGGAATACGCGAGCATCCTCGATGAGGCGAAAACCAAAAACATCGATAAGGAAAAGCTCTTCACATACGCGAGAACGCTAGGCAAATTCGACCTCGTCGACGCGGCGACGAAAGGCAGGATCTAAGTTTATTCAAGCACGAGGGAGTAATCCTTTGGCTTGCGGATGATTCGCTTGCCGTCTTTCCCTTGGAGGCAAAGCCTGCCCCCGGATCGCAATGGAATGGACACGGATCCCATTTCGCAGAGGGAAGATCCCTTCAGGTGGATTTCCTTGTTCGCTTCATCGATATAAAGGAGGCCGAAGTTGGCTTCCAAAAGGAAATGGACGACATAGGAAGCGAAGCAATGGTTGAGGGATGCGTTCACGTCGTCGTGTTCCCATAAGGTCCCGGTAAGGGTGGCCATCTTGTCAAAGTAATCAATGGTCTCGGCGAAAACCTTCTGATGCATGCCAAGGCGATTCAGCCATTCGAGCCGCATCATGATTCCCATGAGAAGGTTGGATTTATAAACCGTTGGGTAAACGTTTTTGTCGTCGCGGAACTCGCCGAAGACTTCGATCATGCGCTTGGCGAAGGCGGGGTCATCTTCCAACGAAGCAATCCCGAAATACAAAGCGTAATACTGGCAGGTCTCGGACATGTTATCCGTGAGATGGAGGTGCCCGGCTTCATCGCGAATGGCGTTATCGACGAAGAAATCGCCGCGGAAGAACATCTTCTTGATGGCGGCTTTCAAAGCCTCCCCTTTCGCTTTGAGATTCGGGTCACCAAGCAACGAGGAAGCGGCGATGAGCGCGGCGGCATAAAGCATGTTGCTCGGGGTATTCACCCCGGCAATGAATTCGGGATCGTTGGCCTTGCTCCATTCGACGAAAACCCATCCTTGGAGGTTCTCAAGCATCCCGTCATTGTTCTCGAGTTTCTTGAAATACGATAGGATGCCCTCGATGTTTTTACGGCTTTTCGCGATCAATGGGACATCCCCGTTTCTCTTTTTGAACCGTTCCAATTCCAAGATGTACCAAAGGCTCCAGTTCGGGATGTATTCCTTGCTCGGGAAATCCGCGGGATAGCACATCGGGATCATCCCTTCAGGCAAATCGTCTTTCTTGCATTTCGCATACGCGTCGAGGAACGCTTCTTCCTCGAGGTTGAAACCCGTGAGCAAAGGCTCGACTTGCCCCGAGAAGAAGGAATCGCAGAGCCAGCCGGCACGTTCCCTGCTTGGGCAATCCGTGAGCAGGTCCACGGCATTCTGCGCGAAGGTGGAAACCGCGGAAGCAAACACGCGTTCGATTTTCTTGTTCTCGAAGGAATAACGGATTCGATAGGCGTCTGGATTCTCGTAACGGACAAGACGGAAGGACGAGACCTTGATCGCACCTCCAAGGCAAACAAGACGGGCAAAATGGGCGGTGTAGGGCTCAAAAGATAGGAGGCGATAGTGCCCTTTCTTCAAGGAATAGGTGATACAGTTATGCGTGGTGTTGCGATAGAACGAAATGCCAACCATCCCGGGTTGAGCAGGAGAAGGGACGTTCACTTCGTCGAAAAGAAGATAAAGGAGGGCGTCCTCTTGGACATCCAAGACCAATTCGAAGAAACCCGTGAGGGAAGCAGGGAGAGCATAGGTGAAGAATGTGCCAGGACGAAGAGTGTCTCCGACTTTCGCCAAGCGGTACGCAAGCTGCGAGGCAACCGCGTTGGCATCGATTTCCCATTCGTCTTTCGGGAAGATTTTGAGGTATTCCGTCGTTTGATAACGATCTTGGTAAATGGGCAAATACGCGTCGAGCGAAGCCACTCCTTCTTCGATTTTCCGGAAGGTGGCGCGAGGGAAGGAAAGGTCATGCACGATCCTTCGGTCAAGGTTCGGAAGCGGCAGTTCGCAGAGGCCGACTTTTTGATACGGGCAGTCCCCCGTTTTCAAAAAGAGGGGATAACGGGGGTCGAATTCGTAAGATTCCGAGAAGGCGCGCTGATAGGAAAAGCGCGTGACTTTCTGAAGTCTCGTCTCGTTCCGATAGCCCTTGGTTTCTTTGGATGACGCCTCGATGGAATGCCCTTCCGCGTCGAAGGTCTCGAAAAGGCAAAACGGCGTTTGGTTCAGGGCGTAGAACGAATTGCAGTGGTACCCGGCCACCTCGATGATCAAAGGACCTTGCCCTTGCAAGGGAATGCGATCGACGCGGAAAAAGCCGTGGGCATCGCGGCTTGGGCCATAGGCGATGAATTTCCCGGCGTGGAAAATGCGGTAGAAGGAAGAAGCGGTGATCCGGATCTCGGATTCCCTTCCCGATAAAGGAACGACGAAAAAGAGCGAAACGTTGAGAGAGCAAAGGTCCGACTCGCTCCAAACCGGACGGGCATTCACGAAAACGTCGGTCATAAGGATTGCACTAGGTTCATCACAAGAGTTTTGTCCGACAGTGAAGAATAGTCAAGCAGATAATGATAGGTGGCGTTCTCGACGTAAAAGGCTTCTTCTTGGCCTGCGGCGACGCGGCGGACGAGAATCATGTCCCCCACGAAATTGATGTCGCCTTCTTTATGGGGGGCCAAGGCGAAATAGAGCTCGATCGGGTTTCCATCCTCGACCTCGAAGGTCAAAACCTCGTCTTCGTAGAGGTAACGCGCGGCCCCTTCGATTGTGAAGGGAAGCGAGGAAGGAACATACAGGGAGACCAGAAGCGGTTCCTTGACGCCAGAGAAGAAAAGTTTCGCCTTTCCCCTTTGATAGATGTCTCCCTTGATCTCGACGGTTACGCCGCTATCGAGCGCAAAGGAGGCAGGCTGCAAAATGGTCACGAACAAGCGTCCGTCTTTTTCGAAGGCGGAGCGCTCACTAACGAAGCGCAGCCCTTCCGCGAAGCGCATCGTGCAGCAGAAAAACGCTTCGTATAGATAGGCTTTCATCGACGTCTTTTTCTGGGAAAGGCAGGTGTTGCAACCCGCCCCGCCATTGCTTCTTTGGGCCCCGCGGAACGCATTGAGGTAAATGCGGTTCATGAGACTCAAATAACGGGCGTCCCCCGTCAAATCGAAAAGGGAGCTCGACAAAAGGAACGAATCGACGATGCAGCAAGGCTCGGTCCAGGTCTCTTCTCTTCCGAACCAGTTGAAATTCGCGAAATCCTTGGTCATGCCGTCTTCCCGGTAACGGGCAAAAACCCGCTCCGCCAAATCAAGGTACCGTTCTTCGCCGGTTGCTTGATAGAAAGTCAGGATCCCCCGAGCGCAGGACAAGGCCGCGTGGGTTTGGCATTGCAAGGAAACAAAATCGATGGACGAGAAAACGTCGATCACGGATTCGATTTGGGCCTTGAGTTCTTCTCCCCCGAAATGGGCATAAGCTTGGCCCATGGCGTCCATCATGATGAAAGCGCATCCGATGTCGCTTGAAGTAAGCCACCCATCGACGAGTTTTCCTTCGATATGTCCTCCGACGCCGCCCATGTCGCGTCTCCCAAGGGGATAATGCGCGTAAGCCGGGACGATCGCGGAGACGAAGTGGGTGAGGATCGAACGAATCTCGGCGAGAATCTTTTCGTCGCCCGTGATGAAGTAATACTCCATGAGGCCGCGAAGGAACCAAGAATTCCCGGAAACCTGTTGCTCGTTAATCGCCGCGGGATCGACCAAATCGCCAAAATACCCTTCCGCGTTCACGTGTTGCGGGAGAGCTTCGATGATTTCGCGAAGCTGCGCCAAAACGTCATCCTGCAAAGACGCATGGCCTTCAAGCGCCCGATAGAGGCTCGCCAGGCCGAGGATGCAACGACCGACCCAATCGCCGGGCCAAGTCGAATCTTGGAGGAAAACGAAGGGAGCGCGATACATCTTCGCGCGCAGTCTGCGACGGTTCAGTTTGATGCGACGATAAAGGTCGCCGCGAGCAATATGATTCATATAGGGACCCCTAAGCCGAGAGTGACGTGCCCCGCGAAAAAAGACGCGGGGCACGCCGAAGAAGAAACAGCGCGACGATTAGTGGATCGCGACGAGCTCAACGGTGCTCGACGCGAGGTAGATGACGGAATCGCCGTTTGCTTCCGGGACGTAGACCGAGAAGAAATCGACGGCCTTGGTCGCGGTCCAGGTGAATTCGTACTTGTGGTAACCAGCAGAAGTATCCATGCCAGCGCCCGGTTCGAAGACCTGGTTGTCGAAGTTAAGCATGAGACGCGCGCCACCATTCCAAGTCTCGACGTAGTAGATCATCGTGATCTTGTATTCGTGGCCGTTTTCAATCTGCTTTCCGCCCGGCTGATACCATTCGATGTTGGTGTTGTTCGCGGAAGCACCCCAAGTGATCTTGGAGATCTTCGCACCGATGCCCTCGCCCGTGACGGCGGCAGGGGTATCGACGACTTCGAGGGTCGCTTGACCGCCAGCGACGGATCCACCGCCCCATTGACGGGAGGTGTTGGTCCAGGTTTTGCCGACTTTGTGGCCGAGAGCAGTCTCGCCTTCGGGGATCGGATCGGCATCGACGAGCTTGACGGTCATCGCGCCCATGTAGATGTCGAAGTTGCCGTTGGTCGGGTAGAAGTTGACCGAGCCGGTGCCGGCAGGGACGACGCCTTCCCAGTAGAACTGCTTGATGTTGCCATCGACATCGGTCATGGAGAGGTTGTCATTCATCGTGACGCCCGCCCCACCAACCATGAGGATCATGTTGAAGCCGCCATCATTGACTTTGTAGTACTTGAAGGAGATGGAAAGCTTCTTGCCGGCGACGAGGTTCGTAGCATTGAGACCCGCGAAGATGTGGGAATCGTTGCCCGTGAGGTGCATGACGTTCTCGCCGAACCCTTCCTTGCCGGAGATGCCGGTGCGGATGGTTTCGTTCTCGATGTTCTCGACCAAGGTGGTCTCGCCTTTGCCGAAGGTGGAGGCGCGATCCTTCCAGTCGAAGGTGAAGCCGCCTTCGGCCGTGAGCTGCTCGCTCGTCGGGGTGACGATGGTGACCGTCGGGGTCTTCTTGGCCGTCACGACGAAGTTGTCGATCGCGACTTTGCAAGGCGTCTGATCACCGGAAAGTTTGAAGAAGAAGAAACCGGCATTGCCGCCCTCCGGGACCGTGGTCTCGGGGAAGGAAACCTTATAGTGGCTCGTGGTGCCGACGGTCTTGTTCGAGATGAATTGCGAGTTGATGCCGTCGAAGTTGTCCCAGCGCATGCCGAAGTAAACATCGCCAAAGCTGCTTTCCGTGAGGGGCTTGTAGTCGAATTCGACCGAATAGGTGACGGATTCGCCGCGACGCAAGACGCTCGTGAAGGTGTTGACGAAGAGGGAGTTGAGGGCGCTGCCGGAAGTCTTGTTGAAGTCAACGATGAGGGAGTTGCCCATGATCGCGTCGCTCGTGGCGCTCAGGCTTGCCGCGCCATTGGCGTCGCCAAGGGACTTGTAGAGGCGGGAATCATAGCCGTCTTCGAAGCCGTCCTTGAAGGTGCCGTATTCCGTGATCGCGGCCGGGTCGTTCTCGCCCGTGGTGACGAAGGTGTTCTCAGTGGCCGGGGTGACGGTGATCTCGATTTCGAGGGTCGCGGATTTGAGGGCATCGGCCTCGCCTTCCTCGACGTAATAGGAAACGACGTGGACGCCGGCGACCTTGGAATTGAAGGTCTTGAGGTCAGCGCTCAAGGAATGGGCGTCATTGAAGTCTTCGGCTTCCATCGCGCCGGTGAGATCGGTCTTGCCATCGCCCGAGGTCGCGGTGACATTCGGAAGGGCGAGATCGACGCCCGCGGCGACCGTGTAAGAGGTTTGGCCGGGGTTCGTGATGGTCGGGGCCGGAAGCTCGACTTCCTCGACAGTGATGGTCGCTTTGGCGACTTTGGCGCCGTCGTTCGTGGTGACCTGGATTTCGGCCGTGCCTTTGGCAACGCCGGTAATCGTGGTACCATTGACCGTGGCGACCGCTTCGTTGAGCGAGGTGATGACGTAGGTCTTATCGTCCGCGTTGGCGGGCAAGACCTCGACCGTCGCGCTCGAGGTTTCCCCAACCTTGATGGTCGTCGGGGAAAGGACGATGTTCACGCTTTCGACGTGGATGACTTCCGGAGTGGGTTCGCTGCTCGTATCTTCACTCGGAGTCGTTGACGAGGGCGTGGGGTCCTCGACACTCGTGCTCTCTTCCGGAATGGAGCTGCTGACATCAGTTCCGCCGGAAGAGCACGCCGTCGCGAGGCCGCCTAGGCTCATGAGAGCGGCGATCGCGACAATTGGGATAAATTTCTTTTTCATGGTTTACCTCCTATAAAATTTATTTCCCAAAGAAATCAATCGATAAACAGGTACTGCGGCATGCGCGCGGTCATGGTCTTGTTGTTTTCCACGTTGTGCGGCACGTTGCTTGCCTGGATGCGTTTGCGGGACGAACGCTCGCAATCCGCGATGATGATGGCCATGTCGATGCGCTTGCCCGCGTCGATGGTCTCCTTGAATTCGGGAACCATCGCGAAGGGGAAGAAGATCTCACCCGTGTATCCGGATGCGGATTGGACGAACTTCGTCTGAAGCATGTCCTTCCGTTCGACATAGGCGCTGTTGGAACGGACGAGGGCGACGGTCGAGTAATTCGTATCGACCCACGTCGGGGCGAACGCGGCTTGGATGACGCCGCCTTCTTCTTTGTAGACGCTCAAGTCGGCGTTCGGCTTGTTGAGAATCGCGGAAGCGAGGATCTCGACGGAGTCGCCAAGCCAGAAGTCGTTGATCGTCTTGCATTCGATGAGGTCATCGAAAACGTCGAATCCGATATAGATGCCTTCGTTATCCCACGTCATCTTGAGGGCGTTGATCTTGAAGGTCGGGTCGAGCTGGTTCGTGGTCCATTCGGCGCCGAGGGCGTCCGTGTAGCCGCGAAGCTCGATGTCGGTCGCGCCGATGGCATCCCATTCCGAGAGGGTGCCGTCGAGGTTGATGGAACCCGTCGCCTTGTGGATGTCGACTTCGGGGCCGATGTCATCGATTACCTGGAAGGCAATGCCCTTGTTGTCCTCGAGAGACACGGTCTCATTGCTTGTGGACCCCTGAGGGATGATGCCGCTGAGGCCGTTTGCGAGGTTGTCCTGGTTGTAGGAACCCTTGATCGTGAGGCCATCGACGTTATAGAGGTTAAAGAGGCATTTGAAGGCATCTCCCGTGGGCTGGCTGCTCGAGGCGTTGTAGAAGAGGCAGTCCTCAACCAAGGAGGAGCCGACGCCGCGCATGGAGACGCAGGAGTTGCCATTGTCGGTGAAGAAATTGTTCGAGATGGTGACGTTGGACAAGGTCCCGGCCGGGCCGACCGAGGCGTTGTTCGAGATGGCGAAAACAGAAACGTCGCCATACAAAGTCCCCTCTTTTAGGTAGTTGTTGCCGATGAACTTGTTGTTGCGGATCGTGAGGTTCTGCGGCAAGGTGGCCTCGTTGAAGATGTCCATGGCGCTCGCGGCCTGGATGGAGCCGTGGCCGACATTGATGAACGAGTTGTTCTCGATGAGGGCGCCCGGGACTTGGACGAGGATGCCGCGGTTGCGCTTGTTGCGCACGATGTTGTTCGAATATTCGAAGGACGGGGTGTTCGAGAGGAACGTGACGCGGCATTCGCCCCAGGTGGAGAAGCCCGAGATGCGTTCCGAGACGGTCAAGATCATCTTGCCGTCGGCTTCTTCCGCCGCGGCGACCGTGTAGGTCCCATGGCCTTCGAAGGTCGTTTGGTTGTAGACCGCGATCTTGTCGCCGACCGCGGGAAGCGGCATGGCGCTCGTGATCTTGGCGAGGGTGAACTTGCGGTCCCTCGACGAAGCGGATTCGAGGCGATACCAGTAGCCGTGCTTGATGTTGAGGGCGTCGTCATGGGAATACTCGATGATGGAATTCGTGACCTTGACGTCGCCCGACATGAGGGAGAAATGCATGGCATCCGCGCAGGAGGTCATGAGGTCTTTCGAGCCTTCTTCGACGGTCAGCTCGAACCGGTTCACGAGCAGGTTCTTCGCGGAACTCGCGACGAGGCCCATGCCATAGGCTTTGCGCATGCCGATGGATTCGAGGTAGATGTCCGCGGAATTCGAGACGGAAATGCCCGTGACGTCATATTGGGCGAATTGCATCGAAACGAGGGTTCCGATCGGGGATTGGTTGATCGCGGAACGGAAGGTGATCGTCGCGACGTAATGGTCCCCATCTTGGGAGAAATTCACCGACTTGAAGCCATCGACGAAGAAATTGCCGTTTTGAATCGGGGCCTTGGTGCCTTTATGGAATTCGAGGTAGCTCCGAAGGGATTTCCCGGATTCGATCGCGCGACGGACCGTTTCGTTGTAGGCGGGGTCGATGCGGACGACGGCTTTGTAGGCGTCGAGGTCATAGCTCTCGACCGAACCCGTCACGTTCGCGCCGACTTCTTGGGCAAACTGAACGCCGTCGATCGTGAGGTTCTCGCAGTTCGCGATGTCCATGTAGCCCTTGTAGGAAAGGCCCGCGATCTTGACGAGAATCGTGGTTTCGTCCCCGACGATCGCGACGTTCTTGAGGCCATCGAGGGCGAAGGCGTGCCTGCCCGACGCGACGGAAGCATCGACATCGAGGACGCCTTTGGGCAATTTGATGAGGCTCGATTTCCCGGCCTCGGAATTCTTCTTCGCGAGGTTGATCGCGCCTTGGATCTTGTTCAGGTTCGTGAGCTCGGTCGCGCTTGGAAGGACTGGCGTAATGTCGCCAAGAGCCAAAGATGCGACGTCGATGACCACGTCGTATTCGCTTTCGGCCTTCGCGGAATACTTCTTCTCTTCGCGCTTGGATTCGGATACGCCGACCTGGTCCGGGGCGGAAAGGCCGAACTTATCGAGACCGAGGACGTTTTGCTGATAGGGGGTTTCCGCGAGCCGATCGCTCAGCTCGTTCACCCCGAGGTAGTCATAGCCGGCTTTCCCGATGGTCAAGGCCACGGAGCTCGTCTTGTTCTGGTCGGCAGTCGTTACGGTGATGGAGACGGTCCCTTCCGCGACCGCGGTCACAAGGCCGGTTGCGGAGACCGTCGCGACGGAATCGTCGCTGGAGGAATACGTAACGTTCTGGTTCGTGGCGTCGCTTGGGGAAATGCGGGCGGTAAGCTGCATCGTCTGCCCAACCGTGAGGGTCGTGGACGTCGCTGAAAGGACCACGGATTCGACGGCGACGTAGGAAGCGCTCGACGATGATTCCTCGGACGGGTTATCGTTCCCGCAGGAAGAAAGGGTGCCGATCGCGATGCCGGCCAGAAGCGTGGCGCTGAGGAGGAAAAGGCTGTTCTTTTTCATAACGTTCCTTTCTGGGCATTGCCGCTTTGGGTGACGCCCGTGGCATTCGAGGTGATGGAGGCGAAGTTGTATCCCCCTTGGCCATCGAGGTAATAGGCGTTATCCTCGAGGCGGATGTTTTCCGCGTAATCGACGCGGACCGAGTAGGCTTTCGAGCGCTGCTCTTGGAAGAAATTGTTCTTGACGCTCACGTCGCCGACGCCTTTGAGATAGATGCTATTCCCGGTGCCGCGATAGAAATAGTTATTCTCGATCGCGACCTTCTGGAGGGTGCCGGGGGTGCTATTCCCGGAAGCGTCCCAGGTGAACGCGGACAAATCGTCCCAGCATTGCAGGAATTTCGTGTTCTCGACCCGGATGTTCTTCGGGACGATGGCTTCCTTGAAGACGTCATCGACGCCCAGGATCTGGACGGCGCCCATGTTGACGTTTTGGAAGGTGCAGTTCTTGATGACTGAGTCACGGCCTTGGAGAAGGATGCCGCGGTTGCGCTTGTTCTTGATCAAGGTGTTGTCGAGGGTCAAGCGCACCGCCTTGGTGGCGTTGCCAAGGCTGAACCCGAGGTACGAGTTCGAGCCGCGGGAAGGCATGGCCTTGTCGAGGGTGAGATCGAACGAGGTACCGATTTGCTCGACCTTTTGGACGACGAAGGTGTCCTTGTATTTGAGACCCGTGGGGTCATAAACGTCGACTTCGTCCCCGACATCGAAGCTGATCGTGACTTCGTTTTGGGTTTGGGCGACCGAGACGACGTTGTTCCTGATCGCGCTGATTTTCGTATAGAAGGATTTGACGTTGATCGCGTCGTCATGGCTGCCCTCGAGCTCGCAGTTGGTGAAGATCGCCTCGCCCGAGAGGTTGCAGGTATGGAGGATGTCCGCGGTCGCGGTGAGCAAACGCCTCGTCCCGGGTTCGCGGATGAAACGGACGCGGTTGAGATAGAGGTTCTTGCCGCTGTCCGTTCGCATGCCCATGCCGCCGACGGTGTAGGTCGTGACGTCTTCCATGTAGGTGTTCACGCAGTCCTTGAAGTAGAAGCCGTGGTTTTCGTAGACCTGGAAGGCGATGCCGACGACTTTGCCGACGGTCGGGGTTTTGTAACTGCAATAGGCGAAGCTCTTCGAAAGGGTGCATTTGAGCAACTTGGTCTCGGAGCTATATTCAAGATTCTTGAGGCCGGGATTGTAATAAAGGTTCGCCGAACGATCGGGGACGTATGCCTGATATTTCTCGTCAAAGTAGTATTCGGCATAGCTGCCCGTCTTCTTGAGGGCATAACGGGAATAGGTCGCGTCCGTGAGGTCATATCCCTCGTCGACCTTGACGTAGACATAGCCATTCGAGGCGTCTTCCTCGACGTGGTCGATGACGCCGCTGATGGTCGGGGAAGGATCGATATCGAAGGTGATGCCGTTGATGTGGAAGTTCTCGCATTCCGAGAGAACGATGAAACTCATCCACCCCGTATACACGAATTTGGTGTTTTTCTCGCCGACGAGATAGACGTCTTTGAGGGAAGAAGCCGTGATGCTGTTCCCGAATTCATAAGTGACGCCCTCGAAACGGATGACCTTTGTTCCTTCAACGTCTCGGAGGGACGTCAGGAGATTGATGAGCTTGCCGGCGTTGTTCTCTTCCCCGGGAACGATGCCGTAATCTTTCGCGGCGTATTCCACGACATCCGCAGGCACGGGATAGAGGGATTCCGTTTCGAAGCGTTCCTTGTCGATGCCGACCTTGCCGGCGTCCGAGAAGCCCCAGGTATCCCCTTCCGGGTAGGTCCCGGTCGCGAAAGGATTCGCGGGCAAATCGTTGAGGAATTGTTGATCGCTCACAAACGTTCTCCTTTCTTGAATGGTGAGGGTTTTGGTGGAGGATTTCAGGCCGTCCGCGCTCGTCGCGATGATGTCGACGCTTCCCGCCTTCAGGGCGAGGATGGTGGATTCCTTGATTTCCACGAATCCGTCCACGGAAGCGCCAAGGGTCACTTTTTTGTCGTCCGCATTCTCGGGGAGGACGGAGACCGTGAAGCCGATTTCATCCCCGACCGTGACCTCGTATCGATCAAGGGTGAGCTCGACCGAGGAAACCGGGATCGCTTCCTTTGAGGATTCGCTGCTCTTTGAGGAAGTGGCTTCTTCCGAGGAGGAGACTTGCGGTTCCCCTCCGCCTCCGCATGCGGAAAGGAGCATGCCGGAAAGGAGGAGAAGCATCAGGCCTTTATTCTTCATCAGCGATACCTCGCGAGCATCGTGTTGTAGAGGCCTTCGAGCTCACCGGCGCGGAAGCGCTCGATCGTGTTCAGGTAGTCGTTCCAATCGGAATCGGAATTCGGATCGAGCTGGCCGGTGATGAAGGAAGCCTCGTAATAGGTGATCTGGTTATCAAGGGATGCCTTGATCGTGGAAATCGTCTCGTATTCCTTGCTCGTGAATTTGTATTTCGCGGGCTCGGGGGTCTTGAGATAGGGGATGTAAGTCTCGGATTGGGCGTTGAGGCGCGTGATGACCTCGTCGTTCATCTTGCCGACGAATTCGTTGGACCAATAGAGGGCGGAAGCACTGCCGACGTTCGGGGTGATCGTGCCGCGGTATTCCTCCTGGTTGCCCGTCCAGGTATCGGGAACGTGGAAGGTCCAGCTCGTTTTGGCTTCATCGTCCCAAGTCCAGTCCTCGTTCTCGACGCCATAGGAGATGAGCTGGGTGCCGAGGGGGCCATACATGATGTCGATGAGGCGGGCGACTTCCCTCTTGTAGTTCGAGGCGGTGGGGATGCAAGCGCCGTCTGGCTTGAAGAAGCCGAAGCCAAGCTGCATGCGCGGACCGTCATAGGAAGAGGAAAGCAAGGGGGCCACCGTGACGTATTCCTCATCATAACGATAGGGCGTCCCGTCTTCTTTGAGGTTGTTCGGGTCGTTTTGCTGGGAGGTAATGATATAGGGGGCGGCCGCGACGAACGAGCCAAGGCGCTTGCCGTTGGTCGCCATCAAGGAGTCGGTCTTGTTTTCCGGGGTGCTGCGGTCCATGAGACCCGCGGACCACATGCCAGAGGCGGTCTTGAGGTAGTTGCGGTAGGCATTGGTCTTCGGGACATAGGTAAAGTGGGATCCGTCGTTTTCAAGCTCGCAGGAGTAAGAGACGTACCCATAGGCCTGGAGGATGAAATTGCGAAGGTACTCGAAGGCTTTCGAGGAGACGGCGATTTCATCGCCCGTCTTGCCGTTGTTGTTCGCGTCAAACGCGTTGAAATCCGTGAGGACGCCGACGTAATCATCGATCAAGAGGATCTTGGACGCATCGTCGATGCCGTGGGTCGCGCAGTAGGAATTCGGGTAGGACGTATACACGTTTTTGATCCAGACGTTGTTGATAAACATCTTGTACGTGAGGTCGCGGGCGACGTCTTTCGCGGAGATGGAGCAATACATCTTGCCATCGCTGATGGTCGCGGTTTCCCGCGCGCTTTCCTTTTCCGAATCGATGCCGAAGTTGTTCTCCAAAAGGGCCTTGTAATTCGGCATGTAGTTGTCGATGAGGGAACCGACATTCCCCGTGCCATCGGAATACTCGGGATCGTTGAAGGGGGTCAGGGCGTTGAATTTGTTCTCCGCGTACTGGATTTGCTCGGCGATCGGGTTGTTGAACAAGAACAGGTCGGGTTTGTAATTGCGGTCTTCCCACACGGCGGAACGGCGATTCGCGTAAGCGCTCGTGTCGGGGGTCGTGAATTCGAATTTGAGATTCGTGACCTTCGAAAGATGCTTGAACATCTTGAGGTCTTTGTATTCCGGATTGCCGCTGCTATGGGGCGCGAAAATCTTGATCGTGATGGGTTCCTTCACGATTTGATAGGGATTTTCCGCCGTGCCTTCTGGCAGAAAATTATCGGGGTCGTAGGAACCGGCTCCGCCACCACCGCAAGCTGCGAGGGCAATGGCCATGCCTAGGAATGCGAATCCCTTGTTGATTGGTTTTTTCATTCTCGAAACCTCCTATCCTTTCACGCCGCCCATGACGACGCCCTTCTCGAAGTACTTCTGGAAGAACGGGTATATGACAAGAAGCGGCAATGAGCTGACGATAATGGTGACGTATTTGAGTTGTTCCTGCAGGTTCGGGTCCCCGGCGCCAAGAGAACCGCTGTTGGTAACGAGCATGTCTTGGAGAACCCTCTGCAAGGGGTAAAGGTCCGTGGATTGGATGTAAAGCAAGGCGTTGAAGTAGTTGTTCCAATACCCAACGATGGCATAGAGGACCATGACGAAGAGGATCGGCCTGCAAAGGGGCAAGACCACGCGCAGGAAAATCTGGAAATCCCCGCACCCGTCGATGCGCGCCGCCTCTTGGAGTTCCGCGGGAATCGAGTTCTGCATGTAGGTGCGGATGACGATGATGTTGAAGACGGAGACGCAGCCCGGGATGATGATCGCCCAAATCGTGTCGAGCATCCCGAGGTTCGAGATGAGGAGGTAGGTCGGGATCATGCCGCCGCTGATGAACATCGTGAGGGTCAGGAAGATGTTGAGGAATTTCCGGCCTTTGAAATCGGGGCGGCTGAGGGGGTAGGCGCAAAGCATCTGGAGGGTCACCTGGATGACGGTACCGAGGAAGGTGTAGAACAGGGTGTTCAGGAACCCGCGCATCAAGGAGTCGTTCGCGAATACCTCTTGATATCCACGCACGGTGAATTCGACGGGGAAAAGGCCGACTTCGCCCGCGACGACCTTCTCGGGGCTCGAGAACGAGCAGGCGAGGACATTCAAAAGCGGCAAAAGGAAAGCCAAGGCGACGAGGAGCATGATGACGGTGATGACGACATCAAAGACTTTTTCACGATTCCAGCGTTTCATAATCCTTACCAAAGCGAGTTGTCGCTAACCTTTTTCGAGATGAAGTTGGCCGTCACGAGGATGATGATGTTGATGACGGAGTTGAAGAGGCCGATCGCGGTCGCGTAGGAGAATTGGGGCAACCCGTAATCCGGGAACGAGATGCGATAGACATAGGTCGAGATGATCTCCGAGGCGACGGAATTGCCCGGGGTATACATCAAATAGACCTTTTCGAAACCGACGTTCAGGATATTGCCGATCGACATGATGAGCATGATGATGGCAAGCGGAAGGATGGAGGGGAAATTGACCGAGAAGATGCGACGCAGGCGACCCGCCCCATCGATTTTCGCGGCATCGTGGAGGTTCGGGTCCACGTTCGCGAGGGAGCCCATGTAGACGATGGACCACCAGCCAAGGCCCTGCCAGAGGCCCGAGATGATGTAGATGGCGACGAAAGCTTTCGGATTGCTCATCGCGGACGATCCCTCAAAGCCGAGGGTCACGAGGATCTTGGTGATCGAGCCGGTATCCGCGCGGAAGAGGACGAAGAGGATGCCGACCATGACGACCGTCGAGATGAAATACGGGGCATACATGATGATCTGCACCGTCTTCTTGGCCCATTTGAAACGGACTTCATTGAGGAACAAAGCGTAAAGAATGGGGAGCGTGGAGTTGAAAACGATGCTAAGGACCGAAAGGACGAGGGTGTTCTTCACGAGCGTCCAGAAGTTCGGGGCGGTCACGAAGGTGTGGAAATGCTTGAAACCTCCCATCTCGGTCCAAGGGGATCCCCAGATGCCCTGAAACGAGTTGTAATCCTTGAAGGAAATGATGAGGCCTTCCAAAGGAAGGTAATGGAAGATGAAGACGTAGACGATTGTCGGCAAGGCCATCAAAAAGAGCGTGATTCCCCATTTGGACCAAAGGCTCCGCGCCTTGGGCTTGCGAATCAAATCGCGTTCACTCAACTTTGTGCTTATATTAGCCATACTTATTGGAAGCGCTTTCATTATAGAAAGGCGGTTCCCTCCAAAAGAATAAACATTTTCACCGTAGATATATACTTTTTTGATATTGAGTGCTTAAATGAAAGCGGAAGCCATTCAGGAGGTTTTTTATGGGCGTCTTTGACCGTGATGTATACTACAGCTACATTTCAGTGCGCAACGATTCCGCGATTACGCCTCTCGTTGTTGGGTATGAACGCTGTCGAACCAACAAAGCGCCCATCCAATCCGACAAGGCATGTTATATCATCCATTACGTCCTTTCCGGGCAAGGAACCATTCGTCTTGAGGGCCATTCTTGCCATGTCTCGGCTAATAACTTTTTTATCCTGCCTCCCCATTCGAACGCGACCTATAGCCCCGTGAAACACGACCCGTGGTCCTACATCTGGATTGAGATCAGCGGCACGGCCATGCGGACGGTCTTGGATGGCACGACCATGCGCCCCGACAATTTCATTTTTTCCGACGCCGAGGGCCATCCCGTCGAAAAGCTCTTGAAGGAAATGGTCGAGGCGGACAACGCGGCGACGGAAAGCGCGGAAGGCCTCCTTGTGACGGGATACGTTTATCGCCTTCTCGCCTTCTTGCTCCAAAATCACCCGAAGGAGCAGATGCAGATTTCGTCCAAGAAAGAAGAAACGACCAAAATCATCAGCCGTTATCTCACGATCCATTACAACGACCCCGCCTTATCGATCCAATCGGTCGCGGAACGATTCGGGTTTTCC
Source organism: Bacilli bacterium (assembly GCA_016296285.1). Classification (GTDB taxonomy): domain Bacteria; phylum Bacillota_I; class Bacilli_A; order RFN20; family CAG-826; genus Alloenteromonas. The sequence goes on along the minus strand of JAEDJP010000001.1, from coordinate 9,166 downwards.
CCTTCCTACCTCACGCGTCTTTTCAAGGAGCAAATCGGGATCACCCCCATCCAATTCGTCGATGACGTCCGCATGAAAAAGGCGATTGAATTGCTCAATCACCGGACGTTGACCATCAACCAGATCGCCGAGGCGATCGGATATTCCAATCAGTTCTATTTCGCGCGCCGCTTCAAGCGGTACTTCGGGATGCCCCCGACGCTTTACAAGCAAAAGAATCTCGTTGACCTGGATCAATGAGAGCCCGAATCATCGTCGAACGGCTTCGGCCGTTCCGTGTTTTCAAAGCAAGATGAATCGAAATACGGGACTTCCGCGGAGACGGGGGTCGGGGTTTTCGCTTCTTCTTCTTTTTCTTTCTCATCTTCTGCTTCAAGGCGATGATCGACGTAATAGGAACGGTCGATGAGAATCGTGTTGCTCAAGAGTTCGGTGAAGCCGCGCTTGTCCTTGCGGATCAAAGCCATCGCGAGATTCACGATGGGGAAAATCAAGCTGATGAGGGTGAGGTTGAAAAGGGAAACGCCTGCCCCGCCGATCGAAAAGAGGGGATACATCCACCCGGAATTGAAGCCGCCGGCGAAATAGCAGGAAACAAGGAGCGTCGGGAACGACGTGAAAAACGAGGCAAGGTCACGCAAGAGGACCTGACCTTTGGAAACCTCGAGACGATCTTGGTGCAAGAGGGTGCCCTTGCGAAGGAACAGGCCAAGGGTCTCCCCGTTTTTGAACAGGAGGGAGGGCAAGAGAATCAAAAGCAAGAACGAAGCGACATAGGAAAGGAACGAGAAAAGGGAAACGACGCGCGAACATTCCCCATAAGCGGAGAAATAGGTTTGGTAAAGGGCTTGATAGGCGTCGCTTCGATAAAGAATCTGGCCCGCGTCATCGAAAAGGGTTTGGTATTGGGTGATCAGGAAGTTGTAGGCGTTCAGCCCGTCCTGGCCGCCTTCGGAGAAGACGAGATAACGATAAAGGCGATGGGCAAACGCCATCGAAAGCGCGGGCAAACGGTCATCCCCGTCAAAATAATCCCATTCCGCCCCGGCGGAGGCGTTGCGCAAAATCGTCTTGAAATGGGAGATGTAGGTTTCTCCTTGCTGCAAGGCGAAAAGGTTCCCGTTTTCGTTATGGGCACTCGCGTAAGTCACGTAGAAATAGGCAAGGCGGTCCGTGTCGTAACTCGTCGGGGAATAAGCGGCGAGTTTCGCTTCGGCGGTTGGGTCATCGTTCCCAAGGGTATAGGCGAGATCCCATTCGTCTTTGCAAAGCGAATAGGTGTATAGGATGTTTTCGTAGCAATATTTCTCGAAGACCTTGTTTTGGGAAATGGGGGTCGAATAATCCTTGTTCCCTTCTTGGTCGACGGGATACTCATAGAGGAGCGTCTCTTCTTGCAACTCGTAAAGGGCAACGCGGGAAGCATTGATCGTCTCGATCTTCTCGGAATAGGAAGGAACCGCCATCGCGATTTCTGAGGAAGCGATCATGAGGCCAAACGAAAGGATGATGAGAAGCATGACATCCACGAATCCGGCGGTCAGGCGCTTGGAAACGGGAAGGTATCCTTCGTTGCGGTAGGACGATACGTATTGATTGCCCAGTTTGTCCATGAATTATTCGATGATCTTGGAGGAGACGGCATCGAAGAGATGGGCCCGCGTGAGGTCGAGCACGACGTTGATGTTTTCCTCCGCATTAATTAAACGTTTCGCCGCGATTTTTGCAACCAAATCGCGGTTCTCGAAATTGATGTGGACAAAATATTCGTGGCCAAGGAGTTCGGGGACGGTCACGACGCCGGCGATCGGGTCGCTCAACATTCCATCCGTATAGGCCTTTCCTTCTTCGTAGATATCCTCCGGCCGGATGCCGAAGACGATGTCGAATTCTTTCTTCGCGAGGAATTCCTGGTATTTGACGATGGCGTCCTCAAGGAAAGAAAGACGTTCGTTGGAGCGGGTGACCTGCTCGATTTCGAATTCGGTTTCCTTGATTTCGTGATCCGTCTTCGAGGAAGCGGGGAGCGAACGGAGATGCTCCAGCTTCTCGAGGAGGAGGTTCCGCTCCTTGAACTCTGCAAGAAGCGTCTCTTTTTCCTTTTGATACGAGGCGAGCTCGTTTTCATAGAATGCCTGCACCTTGGCCTCGGACCCTTCCTCGAGTTTCATGGCGAGACCATCCTCGAACACGGCGGACCCGTTTTTGAAGGTGGAGGGGAAAAGGTTCATCGCCGGGGAGCCGATGAAGGTCGCGACAAAGAGGTTCGCGGGGTGATTGTAAATCTCGACAGGGGTGCCGATTTGTTGAATGTAGCCCTTGTTCATGACGACGATGCGGGTGGCCATCGTCATGGCTTCCGTCTGGTCATGGGTGACATAGATCGTCGTGGCGTTGAGGCGATTGTGGAGTTTGATGATCTCCGAGCGCATCTGGACGCGGAGTTTGGCGTCAAGGTTCGAAAGCGGCTCGTCCATGAGGAAGACTTTCGCGTTGCGGACGATGGCGCGGCCAAGAGCGACGCGTTGGCATTGGCCACCCGAGAGGGCTTTGGGCTTGCGGTCGAGGTATTCCGTGATCTGAAGAATTTCGGCGGCGGAAAGAACGCGGGAGGCGATCTCTTCTTTCGGGAGATGCTTCATCGCGTATTTCTGGACGGGAGTGACCTGAAGATAGGCGATCTTCTCGTCGAGTTCCGCGAGGTCCTTGTCGATTTGCGGGATCCGTTCGGGGTTCGTCGCGAGGCAGTCTTCCCGGAAGAGGGCCAGGTTTTTGCGTTCCTTGGTCAAGTCGCGGATCAAGCCTTTGTTGATCGCGAGGACGGGCTTGCCTTCTTTATCGAGAACCTTGGTCGGGAATTTCCGAATCTTGAGGCCGAAGGACATATTGCCCGCGACACTTTTATGGGGATAGAGGGCGTAAGACTGGAAGACCATCGCGATGTCGCGGTTCTTTGGCTCGAGGTCGTTAGCATAGACGCGATCGATGTAGAGGTCGCCGGCGGTGATGTTTTCAAGGCCGGCGATCATGCGGAGGGTGGTCGACTTGCCGCAGCCGGAAGGGCCGACGAAGACGATGAATTCGTGCTGCTTGATCTCGAGGTTGAAATCGAAGACGGCCTGGACGCGGTTATCGTAGATCTTGTTGATGTGTTGCAAGGAGATGAAAGAATCCTTCGGGGCGATCTTGCGTTCCCGGCGATGTTTCTTCTCGTAGGCGACCATATCGTTATAGACGCGCTCGCGCTGTTCCGCGATTGCCTTTTGGCGAATGCGGTCTTCTTTTTTCTTGTGTTTGATTTGGCTCAAAGCGTCTTGACGATTCTTGGTCTCCATAAAGATTCTCCCAGCGTTCACCCCCAGTTTAGAGGGAATGTAAGCGCTTTACTAGGAATCAAAAATTTACAAATCTATATACTTTTTTGAATCGCGGAGCATGAAATACGCTACCCAGTGGTGCTTTTTCGTCAAAATGACCGCTTCTTTTTGACCTGAGAAGAAAATTCGGAAAAAAGTATATGAAAAGAAAAAAACCGGCCTCAGGTCGAGGTCGGTTCTGCATTGCGATGGTGATGCGATTAGATGTTGTCGACGTTGGTATAGACGGCTTGGACGTCTTCGCATTCGTCGAGCTGGGCCATGATGTCCTGGAGACGCTTCAGGTCTTCGCCCTCGGCCTCGATCCATTCGTTCGGGTACATGGTGGTTTCCGCGCGATCGTAATCGGCGACGCCAAGATCCTTGAGGCATTCCTTGGCTTTCTCGAGATCGCCCGGAGCGACGAGGACTTGGATATCCCCGTTTTCATCGGTGACTTCGCGAACGTCGACATCGCCCATGATGAGGGCTTCCTCGACGGCGTCGCGGCTCGCGCCCTTGAAGTTCAAGACGCCGAGCTGCTCGAAGTTGTAGGCGACGGCAGCCATCTTGCCGCCCTTGCGGGTGACGATGGTGCGGACGCTCACGAGGGCGCGGTTCACGTTATCGGTGAGGGTGTCGATGATGAGGTAGCTTCCCGCCGGGCCCATGAATTCATAACGGCCGGGGATGTAAGCGACGGCATCGCCCCCTTTCGCCTTCTCAATGGCGCGCTCAATGACGTCTTTCGGGCAGGATTTGCGGTATTTTTCGATGGCGCTGCGGAGAGCGAGGTTGCTGTTGGGATCCGGTTCGCCGGATTTCGCTGCCGCGTAGATTTCTTTCGAAGCGCGCATGTAAATCGCAGACTTCGCTTTCGCGGAGGCCGCCATAGCCGCCGCACGGACTTCAAAGTGTCTTCCCATAAAAACTCCTTGTTTTATGCGGAATAACTATACCACTCACTAAAAGTGAGAAAAATAGCCAATTTAAAGACCTTATTTCCCTTTGCGGAAGGTCAGGCGGTCAAGGCGGTGGAGATGATGGCGTTCGCAAAAAGCGACGAACTCATCGAAGTACTTAGAGCGGTAGTGGTCCGGGGCATGGGCATCGACCCCGATGATGACGTCGCACCCGACTTCCGCGACGATATCCCAAAAGCTCGGGAACGGATAAAAGGGGAGGTTCTCGGCTTCGAGAGCGAACCCTTGCATCCTGCTGCAGGAAATATTCACTTCAAGGGGGATGTTCATTTCCTTAGCGACTTCCGCGATCTTGCGGGCGGCAATCGCGCCTTCTTCTCCATAATAATGGAACCAGTTCACGAAGACGTCTGGGTGGGCGATATAGGAGAATAGCCCCGTCTTGGCCCCTTCGACAATCTTGTCTGCATAATGGAGAATCGTTTGTTTCGGGGTTTGGGAGCCCGGGAAAAATACGAAGGTATCCGGACGCGGCATTTCCCCGTGCTGGCCGAGAATCAAGTAATCGATCTTGCCGCTTTGAAGGAGGTCACGGTAATAATCCTCGTACAGGGGGCCAAGCCATTCGGCTTCAAAGCCTTTGTAAATCTCGATTTGCCCCGCGTATTTCTTCTTGAGCTGATCGATGCTTGCAAGATAGTCCGGGAGCAAGTCGTAATCCCCGCGCATGTGCGGCTGCGTGAAGTGAGGAAGGATCACGTGGTCGGCAAACCCCATGACCTCAAATCCCATTTCGATGGCAGCTTGGACGTATTCCTCGTCCTTGCCAAAAGCATGGCCGCAGCGAAATGTGTGTCCGTGATAATTAGCGGTAACTTTCATGATAAAGAACCTCAAGCAATGTGAGTCCCTCAGGCGGGGCTTTGAATGAAATGATACGCCTTTCCGGCGAATCAAGCCTTTCTTTAAGGAAGGGAATCGTTACGGTATGGAATGCTGCTTTGAAAGCCGCGCCGACGAGGAAGCGGACCATGTAGGTCATGAATCCGTTCGCGACGAAGGTCACTTCTCCTTGTCTTCTTTCGGCATCAACGGAAGCGGATTCGATATGCACGAAACGAACGAAATCGTCCTTGTCTTCCTTCTTGGTCGTGAAGTTGTGGAAACGATGCTCACCTTCGAAAAGACGAATTGCCTCGAGGAACGCGTTCTCATCGAAATCGGTCCGATTCCCGATATAGGCGACCGTGGCCGTTTCGAAAGGCATCTTCGAGCCATAGGAAAAGCGATAGCGGTACCGCTTGCCGCAGCAGGAGTGACGCGCATCGAAAGAATCGGGGACGGGGTAGAGGCCAAGCATTTCGATGTCGCGAGGAAGAAGGCGGTTCAGCGCATCGAGAAATCGACCCACGTTCTCGATTGGTTTTGCTTCAAAAGAGAAGGTTTGACCTTCCGCGTTCACCTTGCCATCCGTCCTGCCGGCTCCCTTGATTCCCGTGGGAGTCCCAAGCAAAAACGAGAGCTCTTTTTCAAGAGTCCCCTGAATCGTGGTTTTATCTTTTTGGCGTTCGAATCCCGAATAGGCGTTCCCGCAATAGGAAACGACGCCGAGGTATTTCATAGAACCTCCAAGCCGGCGAGGGCGAAATAATCAAGGCCCATCGCGACCGTGGTGACGCAGAAAGCGAACAAGGCGGCGACGAGGAAGAAGCCAAGGAGGTCGCGCCAATGGAATTTGAGGATGTGGTAGCGCGTTCTTTTGGCGCGGGGATCGTAGCCGCGGCATTCCATCGCGTTGGCGAGTTCTTCCGAACGCATGAAGCTCGAGACGAAGAGGGGGATGACCAAGGAGGTGACGCCCATGAGGCGTTTCCAAAGGCTGCCGTGCTCGAAATCGACGCCGCGGGAAGATTGGGCTTTCATGACGCGGTTGGTATCTTCCAGAAGGGTCGGGATGAAGCGAAGCGCGATCGAGATCGTCATGGCGACTTCCGCGGAAGGGAAATGGAACACCTTGAGAGGCGTGAGATACCATTCGAGGGCATAGGTGAGATCGAGGGGCTTCGTGGAGGCGGTCAGGATCAAGGTGAGCTCGACCATCATGACGAGGCGCAGAAGGATGCGGCCGGCTTCCGCGAAGGCGTCCCAATAGACGACCCAGCCATTGAGTTCCCAAGCAACGGGAAGGACATGGACGCTATTGGGCATGAAGATGTAAATGACGAGGACGAAGACGACCATGAACCAGAGATGGCGAAGGCTCGATAGGACGCTTCGGAAACTCATCCGGGTCATCCACAAAAGCACCGAAATGACCAAAAACATGATCCCCATCATCGCGTATCTCATGGTCCAGGAACTGTAATTTAGGAAAACGCACACCATGAGCAGGATGGTGGAGAGGATCTTCAATCGGGGGTCCAGGCGATGGAGCCAGGAATTGCCGGGGACATACCGTCCAAGCGCGAAGGCTTTCATCGCGGTTTCCTCGCTTTCACGATGGCTTCCGCGAGGGAATCCACGTCGCTAATGCCGTCTTGATCCAGTTTCAGGCCTTTGGCATTCAGGCCTTGCATGAAGCGATAAAGGGCAGGTGTCTCAAGCGAATAACGGTCCATGTCTTGCTGGAAGAAGGCGCTTGGCCTATCGTCCGCGACGAGTTTGCCGTTTTCAAGGACGAGGACGCGGTCGCAGTAACGCAAGACGAGATTCATGTCGTGAGTGACCAAGATGATCGTCGTGCCCTTCCGGTGGATATCCTCGAAGAGATCCATCATCTCTTGGGCGCCTTTGGGGTCAAGGCCCGCGGTCGGTTCATCCACGATTAAATATTCGGGATGGCAAGCGAGGATGCCCGCGATCGCGACGCGCCGCTTTTCCCCGCCGGAGAGTTCAAAAGGGGAGCGCTCATAGAACGATTCATCAAGCCCGACGAGGGCAAGGGCCTCTTTGGCGGCGGCCAAAGCTTCTTCTTTGCTCGCCCCGAAATTCTTGGGGCCGAAAACGACATCCTTCAAGACGGATTCTTCGAAAAGCTGGTATTCCGGGAACTGGAAGACAAGGCCGACTTTCTTGCGAAGTTCCTTGTTCTTCTTCGTTCTCTTTTTCTTGTCGCTCGAATTGAGATAGCCGTCGACCTCCACCTCGCCGGAAAGGGGGTGGAACAAAGCGTTGATTTGCTGGACGAGGGTGGATTTGCCGCAGCCCGTCCTCCCGACAAGGGCGGTGAAACTGCCCGTCTCAATCGAAAAGGAAAGGTGGGACAAAGCGAGATGATCCATCGGATTCTTCTCGGCATAGGAGAAGCAGACATCGCGGAAGATTATCGGCATAGGAAATCCTCCAAGGCGTCTATATCATGCAATTCATGGGGGACGTCGATGCCTTTTTCGCGAAGTCTCGATGCGAGGGCATACCCAAAGGGAACGCTTAAGTGGATGGCTTCCAGTTCTTTTTCGTGCGCGAACACTTCCGCGGGAGTGCCGGCGAAAACGATGCTGCCCTTGTCGATGACGATGACCTGATTGGCCTTCGCGGCTTCCTCGACATCATGGGTGATCGAAAGGAGGGTCAGGGAGGGGTTCTCGAGCCGCATCTTGTCCACGAGGGCGGAAATCTCACGCTTGCCTTTGGGATCGAGCATCGCGGTGGCTTCATCGAAAAGAATGAGGTCCGGATGCATCGCGAGAACGCCGGAGATGGCGACGCGCTGCTTCTGGCCGCCGCTTAGCATCTGGGGTTCGTGGTCGAGGAAGTTCTCCATCCCGACTTCGTGAGCGAATTCCTCGATGATGCGCGGCATGTCCGCGGTTGGGACTTGGCGGTTTTCCAAGCCGAAGGCGATATCGTCAGAAACCGTGGAGCCCACGAATTGGTTATCCGGGTTCTGGAAGACGATGCCGATGCGAGAGCGGAGGGCGTAGACGTTCTTTCTGGAAAGGGGTTCTCCAAACAACAGGATTTTCCCTTCGAATGCCCCGTTCAAACCCATGATGCACTTGGCAAGGGTCGATTTCCCGGAGCCGTTATGGCCGATGACGCAGACATAGCTGCCTTTCTCGACGGCGAACGAAAGATCTTTCAGGACGTCTTTGCCTTGCTCATAAGCAAAAGAAAGGTGCTCGACCGAGAGGATGGGATCACTCATGGGCGTCCTCCGTGGCGTCGGTCTCCTCGGCGGAATTCTCGACCGTTTCAAGGGCTTTGGCTTGGTCTTCTTTTTTGTAACGTTTATGCCATGCGATTTCCATCGCGATGATCGTCCCAATGAGGGCGGCAAGCCAAATGCCAAGCAAGACGAAAAGGGCGACCCAATTAGGGGATGGGTCGTTCAAAAAGGGAAGGACGACGAAAATCCCGAGAATCGCAAAGCAAAAGACAACGACGATGATGCGATAGAACGGGGAGTATCTCACTTCACAGAAATCTCCACATCGCGGCCTTTGTAGCGGCGATAACAGACTCCGGCGAGCTCAAGGATGCGCCTTGAGGCCGTGCTCTCCACGGAATCGTGGTATTTGTCGTCCGCGAAAATCACTTCCTTAATGCCGACTTGGACGATCGCTTTCGCGCATTCGTTGCAAGGGAACAAGGTGACGTAGATGGTGCAGCCTTGGAGGGCGGAACCATCGCGGTTATTGAGAATCGCGTTGAATTCCGCGTGGCAAACGTAAAGGTATTTCGAATCGAGACCTTCGCCATGTCCCCAGGGGATGGCCTCGTCATCGACGCCGCGGGGCATGCCGTTATAGCCGATGGAAACGACTTTGTGATCAGGGTCGACGATGCATGCGCCGACTTGCGTCGAGGGATCTTTGGAACGGAGGGCGCTCAATTTGGCGAGGCCCATGAAGTATTCGTCCCATTTCAAGTTATCCTGTCTTGGCG
>JAEDJP010000146.1 GCA_016296285.1 Bacilli bacterium | reverse complement strand
AATGCCTTTGAGGAATTCGACGTCCGTCGTCCCGTCGTTCCGGTCGACCGCCCCTTTGATGCCAAGACGAATCATGACGGTTTTCGGGAAGCGCAACTTGGAATAATCGAAAGATCCGCGCAGCTGGTAGAAACGGATGTGGTAAAGATCGAGAACGTTCGCGGAGATGAGATTGTCGCGGCTTTCCTTGCTCACGAATCCCATGCCGTCGCAGAAGACGATGACGTTCTTGTCCTTCATGTCCTCATAACGGGAAAGGAAATCATCGAGTCCTTGGATTTGGGAACCGCAGATCCATCCGCCATAGACGATGGTGTCGTAAGAGGAGAGATCCATCCGCTTCCATTTCGATTTCTTAAAGGGGACCGCCTCGGTGGAAATACCCATGGCGATCTTCTCGGCGTATTTCTTCGTGTTGCCGGTGTAAGAAGTGTAGAGAACTAAGGTACGCATAACGTAGTTATCCTAGCACATTATTTGTCGGTTTTGGGATTTCGAATATACTTAAGCCCATGGCAACAAAAGAAAAATTGCTTGATGCGGCGAAAGGCGCCGCCCTCGGCACGGGAATCCTCCCCGGCGTCAGTGTCGGGACCGTCGGCCTCATCGTGAACGTTTACGACAAGCTCATCGACGCGATCGATGGGTTGCGTCATCGCTTCGGGAAAGCGTTTTTGACCCTCCTTCCCATCGCCCTTGGCTGCATCGTCTCGGCGATCGCCTTGCTCTTTTTCTGGCAAAAGGTCGGAAGCGTCTATTTCCCCTTTCCCCTCATCGCCGCCCTCGCGGGTTTCGTCGTCGCCGGGATCCCCGTTTTGACTGACGAGCTCAAGGGGTCGCCTTGGACCGCGAAAGACACGCTCCGGGTGTTGCTTGGGTTTGTCCTGGCCGCGTCCATCGGGGTCTTTTCCTACCTAAGCGCCGCGGGCGTTTTGCCGAACCTCGATCTTCAAGCCGCGTTCGATTCCCCCTACGAAAACGCATGGGTGTTCCCCCTCGTTTTGGTCGTCGGAGCCATCGCCGCGATCGCCTGCCTCGTACCCGGCATCTCCGGTTCCATGGTCCTTTTCATCTTCGGCCTCTACCAACCCGTCGTGAATCTCTATATTTCCACCCCAACTCACCCATCCATCTTCCATGATTCCGCGCGCCTCGTGCCCGGGCTTCTCCTGACCCTTGTCCTTCTTGTTGGGGTCATCGCGGGATTGCTTGCGACGTCCAAAGCCATGAAATCCTTGATCGCCAACCACCACAAAGGAACCTTCACGGTCGTCCTTGGGTTTGTCCTCGGTTCTTTGGTCTCGATGTTCGTCAACAACCAGATGTATGCCGTCTACGCCTCGGAAGGAACGAACGCTTGGTGGCAATTCCTCGTCGGCGCCCTCCTCTTCGTCGGGGTGGCCGTCGGGGGCTATTTCCTGCTTCGCAAGACAAAATCGAATCGTCAAAATTAGATTGATTGACAAGTTTTTTAAGAAATTCCTTGACGTTTTTCGAATTGCTTTTACTATCGGTTTTAAGAAAGGGGATCGCTTCTATGCCTCGACTACCCGAACAAAACCAAGCCATCAAAGACAAAAGACGTCAGAAATTAATGGATTCAGCCTTGAAAGTCTTTGGCTACAGAGATTACGACAACGTGACGATTGACAACATCACAAAAATGGCAAAATGCTCCCATGGGCTTTTCTATCATTACTTCCCCTCTTTGGGAGATATGCTCCGCGCGGTGTATAACGAAATCATTTTAGGATCCCCCGTTGATCTCAAGCTCGATGCGGCGGAACACCTCCATGGGGCGGACGGACTTCATGTCGTTTGCAAAAACATCGAGGCCATCCATTCGCTTTCGGGGAAAGATCTCTCCGTTTTGCTTGCCGTCTTGGTTTTGTCTCAATCGAAAAAGGTCGTGGATGATTGCCCGGATTTCCGCAAGCGCTATAACATTCGCCCCCTCTTTTCCCGCTTGATTCGCGAAGGCCAAAAAGAAGGCAGGATCATCGATGGCGCCCCGGACGATCTCGTCCAAGCCCTTTATTTCCTGATTCGCGGTTCTTTGCTCCGCAAAAGAATCTACGGGGACGCCGAAAGGCCGATCCCCGGGAAGACCCTGTACGCGATGTTTGCCAAAGCGGCTTAGTCGACGCTATGCGCGCGACGATATAGATACGCGTAAACGTTTTTCAAAGAAGGATAAAGTTTCGCATAACCATGCCGGTACAATTCCATGTACGTGGCATGGTTTTTTTCGTTCGGCTCAAACCGCGACGTCGGATGGACCATGGTGGAAATCGCTTCTTCCGGGGTCTTGAAATCCCCCGTCATGAGGAAACCCGCGATGCCTCCGCCCAAAGAGGAGGTCTCGATCGTCTGGACGCGGGTGACGGGCAAGCCAAAAACATCCGCGACGATTTGGCAAATCTCATCGCTTTTGGCCCCACCGCCGGAAATGCGGATCTCATCGATCTTCGCTTGACGCCCCATCCGTTTTTGAATGGCTTTCATCGAGGCATAGAGCTCGAAATCGATACCCTCGAGCAAGGCGCGATAAATATGCATTCTCGTCGTCGAGTCGCTGAAACCGACAATGGAGCCGCGAACCTCGGGACGGTCAAGCAAGCTGCCCCAATAAGGTTGAAGCATGAGGCCATCGCATCCGGGGGGAACAGTATTCAGGCGCGCGTTATAGTGTTCGGGGTTGGGGTCTTCATAGAAATCCC
>JAEDJP010000145.1 GCA_016296285.1 Bacilli bacterium | reverse complement strand
ATAGACCCCGATGCATTTTTCGTAATCCATGAGAGTGCTCCTTTGCACGAGGATACATTTTAGAAGAGAAATCGTTTTGTGCCTAGGCCCAAAGAAAACCCCGGGAGGCGCCCCGGGGTTCTCGAGTCCGATAGGATATCAGAAGATGCCGGTCACGTACTTCATGACGAAGATCGCGACGAAGGCAAGGGTGCAGCAAGCGACGGTGATGTCTTTCTTGGTGAACTTGCCGGAGGCGAGGGTCATGACGGTGTAGAAGAGGAAGCCGGCGGCGATGCCATCCGAGATGGAGTAGGTGACGGTCATGAAGAGGACCGTGAGGAAGGTGCTGCCGACGGAGATCCAGTCTTTCCAGTCGAGGTCCTTGAGGCCGCTGAACATGCAGATGCCGACGTAGACGAGGGCAAGGCCGGTGACGCAGGGGGTGGAGAACATCGAGAGGAGCGGATAGATGAGGAGGGAGAGGCCGAAGAGACCGCCGGTGGTGACGGCCGCAAGACCCGTGCGGGCCCCGGCGGCGACGCCGGTGGTGGATTCGACGAAGGAGGTGACGGTGGTGGTGCCGCAGACCGCGCCGAAGCAGGTGCCGATCGCGTCGACGACCATCGCGCCGCGATCGCTCACGGCCATGGTGCCGTCTTCGTTGATCATGCCGGCGCCTTGCTCAACGCCGACGAGGGTGCCGGTCGTGTCGAAGAAGTCGGTGAAGAGAAGAGCGAAGATAAGGGCGTAGCTGGAAGGTTTGGCGAGGCAGTCGAAGCCGCGGAAGACGCAGCCGAAGACCTTGCCGAAGTTGCCGATTTCGCTCAGGTGGTAGCTGGAATCGTCGTAGGGAGCGAAGCCCTGAACGCCCGCGGTGCCCATGGCGCCGCAGATGACACCCATGAGGACGATGGTGATGATGACGCCGAATTTCTTGATCCAGAAGATCGTGCGAGTGGTCTCGGGAAGCGAGGAGATCGCAAGGATAATGATGATGCCGATGAGGCCCATGAGGGTTGTGATTTCCTTGAAGGAGCCAAGGGTGACGAGGGTCGGTCCGCCGACGATGATGCCGGTATTCTGGAGGCCGATGAAGGCGATGAAGAAGCCGATGCCCGCGGAAATCGCGATCTTGAGGGACTTCGGGATGGCGCGGACGATCCAGGCGCGAAGCGGGGTGATCGAGATGATGAGGAAGAGGATGCCGTCGATGAGGACGATGCACATGGATTGGGCGAAGTTGTAACCAAGGCCGAGCAAGACGTTAAAGGCGATAAGCGAGTTGAGGCCAAGGCCGGAAGCAAGACCGATCGGGAGCTTGCCGATGAGGCCCATGAGGATCGTGGTGACAGAAGCGGAGATGGCCGTCGCGGCGAAGACCGCGGCATTCACCTGAGCGACGGTCGCCCAAGTATCCCCGTAAAGCAGGATGTAGGTGACATCCCCGACGATTTTGGTGTTCGGGACGCCCACTCCGGCCGCGATGCCAGCCCAGTTGCCGGAGAGCATGGCCGCGTTGAGCGGAAGGATGTAGAACATCGCAAGGAAGATGACGAGACCTCCCAAGAGCTCGCGGACGATGTTGGATCCGCGCTCGCCGATGTGGAAGAATCGGTCGAGAAGGGCGCCGAATTTGGTCTTCGGAGTCCAAGGTTGTTGAGGCGCGTTGTTTTCAAACGCCGCTTGTGCTTCTGCCATAGTTTTCCTCCTATTATGCGCAGTAAGACGCCGTTTCAAGGAAAAATGGAAAAAAGAAAAAAGTCGCCTTTGTTTTTCCTTTTTTCAAAGAACCAAGAAGAACGACACGGAGAGTTTACCGATATGCCGATGGGAAAATGAAGGAAAATTTCCATGAAAGCGTTTTCGTGCTTTCCGCTTCATTTTGTGCTTTTCCTTTTGCCTTTCGCGCACATAACATATAAGGAAAGGAAAACGAGGTAACCACCAAAATGGATATCAAAACTATGCCGAACGTCCACGTCCTGGACCATCCTTTGCTCCTGCATAAGATCTCGCAGATCCGCAAAGTCACGACCCAAACCAACGAGTTCCGCCAACTCGTCAAGGAGATCGCCGTCATCGAGGGCCTTGAAGCCTTCCGCGAGCTCCCCACCAAGAACGTCACGATCCAAACCCCCCTCGAGGAGACCGTCGAGCCCGTCATCGAGCCGGATTCCCTCTGCTTTGTCCCCATCCTCCGCGCGGGGCTCGGCATGGTCGATGGCTTGCTCGAACTCATCCCAGGCGCCCATGTCGGCCACATCGGCATGTACCGCAACGAGGAGACCCATCAGCCCGTTGAGTATTTCTGCAAGCTCCCGAAGAACATCGCGGATCTCGACGTCTATCTCATCGACCCGATGCTCGCGACCGGTGGCAGCGCCATCGACGCCGTCGAGGCCCTTCGCAAAAGAGGGGTCAAGAAACTCCACTTCCTTTGCATCATCGCCGCCCCGGAAGGAGTCGAGGCCTTTGAAGAGAAGTACCCGGATGTTCCCCTCTACATCGGGGCCCTTGACCGCCAACTCAACGAAAACGCCTACATCTGCCCGGGCTTGGGCGATGCCGGCGACCGCATCTTCGGCACCATCCAGTAAGGAATTATTAAGGGGGAGGGTTAATCCCTCCTCTTTTTTGTGTTCAAATCCCAAAAACTCGCATAGACTAACCGTATGGAAAAATCGCTCTCCCTTCAAGAACGCGTCGCCCTCATCAAGGAAGCCGTCCTCACCCATGAGGAAACCGATC
>JAEDJP010000144.1 GCA_016296285.1 Bacilli bacterium | reverse complement strand
ACATGCTTCCCTGTCACGGAAGAGACCACGGGTTCGAATCCCGTATGGTCCGCCAAGGCGTTCTGGCCCGGTAGCTCAGCTGGTAGAGCAACGGACTGAAAATCCGTGTGTCGGCGGTTCAACTCCGCCTTGGGCCACCAGAAGAAAGCACCATCCCGGCTAGCCCGGGATTTTTTCTTGCTTCCCGCCCCCTTGAAAAGGGGGTAAAATAATCCCATGGGGAACGAAGCGAAGAAAACGAGGAAGCCGGGTCCCTATGCGATCTCGGCCCTTTTCTTTATCCTCGTGATCGGGATCGGCGCCTTTTTCATCAACGAGATCTCGCTCTTCAACGAAGGCTTCCCCCTGGACCTCATGACGAACCTCGAATTCCTCGTGACGTTCGGGGTTTTTCTTTTGGCGTTCCTCGGGTATCTCGTCTTCGCGAAGAGGCAATTCCATTACAAGGAGCCTTGGTGGCTCGACCTCTTGCTTTTCCTCCTCCTCGTCTGCGGGGCGCTTGGCATCTTCCTCTTCCCCGAGCAAACCCCGTTCCCCGAGAAGGACTACGTCCTCGTGGTCGGGGACATGGACATGCTCCGGAATTTTCTGACGTTCTTCGCGAGCGTCCTCTTGATGTACACGTGCTTCGTCATCGGGCCACGCTGCACGCGCGGGAACAAGGTCTCCCTCTTCGTCGCCGCGGTGCTCATCCTTCTCGCCCTCGTCGGCATCGCCTATTCCTTCGTTCGCGAATGGGACGTCATCGCCTCCTATTTCCGTCCCGAGGGGACGCTTAGCTCGCAGGTCCTCAAGAGCTTCTTCAACAATCGCAACACGTTCGGCA
Source organism: Bacilli bacterium (assembly GCA_016296285.1). Classification (GTDB taxonomy): domain Bacteria; phylum Bacillota_I; class Bacilli_A; order RFN20; family CAG-826; genus Alloenteromonas. Next base: position 1,939 of record JAEDJP010000144.1, on the reverse strand, counting down.
CCCTCTTGCTTTTCGCCGTCGCTTCCTGCGCCCTGTGGAATTCCCATGTCCCGAGTTTCGTGTGGTATTTCTTGATCCTCGTCTTCACCTTCATCGAGGTGTTCATCCTCTCGAAGACCTCGCTCATCCTCGGCCTCGTCTTCTTCGCGGTCTATGGCCTCTACCGCTTCGTCATAACGGTGCGCTCCCATCCCGTCCGGAACGTCTCCTTCCTCCTCTTCGTGCTGCTTGGGTCCGTCGCCCTCATCCTCTGCGTCAAGACCGACGTCTTTTCCTTCCTCGAGCCCATCCCGACCTACGTGCGGACCCTCGCCCGTTCCGTCAAGCAATTCGGGACGTTCGACGCCCGCATCGAGATCTGGGAGCGGACGATCGCTTGCCTCGACACGCCCCTCAAGGTGATCTTCGGGGTCGGTTACCGCAACGTCAATTACGTCGTCGGGGCGTTCACCTACGGGCAGAAGCAGATCTTCTGGACCCATAACGGCGTCGTCGACATCCTCGCCAGGTCCGGGGTCGTCGGCATCGTCCTCGCTTCCGCGATCCTCATCTATTTCCTCGTATGCCTCTTCCTCCAGATGCGGAAGGAGAACGAGCTCGCGGTGACGCTGCTCATCTCCGCCCTCATCCTTTGGATCCATGGCATGACCGAGACGACCGATTTCTTCCTCATGGACATCAAATCCATTTGCCTCGTCATGCTCACGTTCTTCCCGTGCCTGAGCGATTTCTACCGCAGCCAAAGCGGCATCGGGGCGCAGGAAAGGAATTATCTCGACGCTTTGTCCTTCCCGCGGAAAGCCCGTTACGAGATCCCGCCGTATCGCATCGGGGGGATCCTGAGCTTCGTCCTCGTCTTGCCCTCGACCCTTCTTTTGACCATCGCCCCCGCCATCCGGGCGCACTATGGGGTCCCGCCCTTCTTGATCTACCCCTTCCTCTTGACGCTCCTGTTCGCGGCCTACGTCCTCCCCTATTTGGCCTATGCCTTCTCCCTCCTTCCCAAGGGCAAGGCCGCGCTTAGCATCATCGCCTCGATCCTTTTCCTCGCCCTTGGCTGCGCCTTGAGCTTCACGCCCCTTCATTACGGGGCGCTCCTCTTCCCGATTTTAAGCCTCATCTACGCGTTCTTGCGGACCAGGCGCCTGCGCGAGGGGTACGGGGGTCCTTATTTCCAGAAGATCTTCGTGCCGTTTGCCATCTATTCCATCCTTTCCGCCGGCTTTGCCTTCTGCCTCCATTTCGCGATGCGCGTCGGGGGGAACAGCCGTTATCTCGTCATCCTAAGCGCCCTCCTTTCCTTTTTCCTCTTCCTCTTCCTTTTCGCGGGGACGCGCCTCGGGGATCTCGCGGGCTATCCCTTCGACAAGATGATCGACCGATTGAACCTCTATAATTCTTTGGTCCTCTGGAAACACCGCATGCGCCTCCTGCAACGCCGATACGAGGATTCCTTGCCCGCGTACCGCAGGAAAGAGGAACATCGCCGTTTCAAGAAGGAAGGGACCTACATTTACCCCGAAACGAAAGAAAAACATGGTTCCTAAGCCCCGTTTTTGCGCGATAATGAGTGACGCAACCAAAAGTTGCCATCCTTGAAAAGCAGACTTTCTAGGCAACTTCGACCCCGCAACCGCACAATGGTGGCACAACCGAAAGGAAACGAAACCATGAACATCGAAATCGCAAACCGCCTCGTGAACCTTCGCAAGAAAAACGGGTTCAGCCAGGAACAGCTCGCCGAGAAGCTCGGGCTCTCGCGCCAGGCGGTCTCCAAATGGGAACGCGCGGAAGCCTCTCCCGACACGGACAACCTCATCTGCCTCGCCAAGCTTTACGGGGTCTCCCTCGACGACCTGCTGAACACGGACGAGCCCGTCGAGGAAATCGCCCGCGAGCAAGAGGAGAAGCGCGCGGAAGAAGAAAAGAAGGAAGAGCC
>JAEDJP010000143.1 GCA_016296285.1 Bacilli bacterium | reverse complement strand
GGGGCCGAAGCCCCCGAGTGTGTCGGAATGGCGATTAGCCTTTAACCGCGCCGCCGGTGACGCCGGAGACGTAGTACTTCTGCATGAACATGAAGAGAATCGTCGTCGGGAGTGCGATGACGACCGCCCCAGCGCAGAACTGGCCCCAATAAGTTGGCGTAGATGCCTTGTCGAGCTTATTGAGCATTCGATAGAGGATGAGGGAAACGGTGGTGTTGCTGTATTCCGCATTCGAGGGACCGAGGATGTAGTCCGCGGAGATGAACTCGGCCCACGGGCTCATGAAGCTCGTAAGAATGGTGTAGATGATGATCGGTTTGGAGAGAGGAATCGTGATTTTGTAGAAAATCTGGAATCTCGTCGCGCCGTCGACCATGGCGGCTTCGTCGATCTGCTTCGAGATCGTGTCGAAGAAGCCTTTGGAGATGTAATAATTCATGCCAGCGCCGCCGGTGTAGACGAGAATCAAACCCCAAATCGACTGATAGAACATGCCGACCCCCGCTGTATTGAGGATGCGGAACAGGTTATAGAGAATGACGAGCCCGAGGAAGCCGGGGAACATGCCGATGACCATGATGGCGCGCATCATGACCGTGCGCCCTTTAAAACGCAAGCGGGAGAATGCATAGGAAGTGCAAAGGACGAGAAGGGTGGAAAGCAACGTCGAGATCGCCGCGATGAAGAGGGTGTTCGTGAAGCCACCGAGAGACAACCTGCCATTCACAACCCTGCCAAAGAAATTGAAGTTGGACGGCACGATTTGGGTAAAACTAGCGTCGGTAGCGCGAACGTTCGTGAAAAGCTGAACGTAATTCCCGAACGGCCCAAGAGTCGTCCCATAAACGATGTCGGAAGCGATGGGATTGGCTTGACCCGCGACGACTTGGAAATCCCAGATGGCCGGGATAAACTTCCCAAAAGAGGCTTGTTGTTCGCCGGTGAAGGATTGGAGGACAATCCACAGAATCGGGAGAACCCAAACGATGGACATCACGATAAGGATGATGTAGATGATGGTGGTCGAAATCGCCGTTCTCGCCTTTTGGGAGGCGTGGCGTTTCTTCGGCGTCAGGGAAGCGACCGCAGCAGTGTTCGTTCTCATTGGAAAGCCTCCTCATTCTGGGTGGAACCGAGCCGTTTGTAGACGATAAGCGAGAAGAAAGCGCAAACGACGAAGATCATGATGCCGATGACGGAACCGGTGCCGTATTGAGGCGTATCTGGGTTGTTGATGGTCAGCTTATAGAGCCAGGTGATCAACAAGTCGGTAGTCTGAGCCTTCGCTTGGAGCATAACGGGGCTTTTGCCAAGCGAGGAGGACGGTCCGCCGCCGGTAAGGAAGAAGATGACGTTGAAGTTGTTGATGTTGCCGATGAAGGTGGTCAGCAAGCTGGGGCCCGTGACGAAGAGGATGTATGGCATCGTGATTTTCCAGAATTGCTTCCAGGGAGAAGCGCCGTCGATCCTCGCAGATTCGTAAAGATCTTCCGGGATGTTCATCAAAATGCCCGTCGTTGAGAGCATCGTGTAGGGCACGCCAATCCAGCAGTTGATCAAGATGAGCAAGAGCTTCGGCATGAAGGAGTTGTTCGAATTGTCCATCAGCCAGAAATTCTCGAGGCTGCTAACATAACCATGTTGATAAAGCCAGGTGTTGATCGGGCCTCCGTTGCCGAAAATTTTCGACATAGCGAGCAACGTGATGAATTGGGGAATCGCGATCGAAATAACGAAGAACGTGCGCCACATCTTCTTCAGGCGAATGTGCTTGTTGTTGATGAGCAAGGCGAGAACAATGCCAAAGATGTAGTTCAAGAACGTCGCGAAGAACGCCCAAGTCAACGTCCACCCGAGAATATACATGAACGTCGGGAAGAGATTGGTTTTGCTTGAGCCGGTGAAGAACTCGAACGATTGCAAGCTCCAGTCAAAGATGCCGAGAGTAGCGTTGTATTGCGTGCTCCCGTTGTTGTTCATGTTCGTGAACGCAATGACGATCGAGAACACAAGGGGCAAGATGCTCGTAATGACGGCCCCGAGAACGGGAAGGGTCAAGACGGTCACGGCGAACTTTTCGTCTAGAAATTGTTTGCATTTTTTCGAGAAATGAATCGGCTGACCGTAAAGCGGCGTGCTTTCGTAAAGCATTTCGACGACCCTGCGTCTTTCCGCCATTTTGTGAAGGAGGTGCTTGGTGCCTTCAGGATCGTCTTTCGTCGCGCGAAGGGCGAAGGAATAATCTTCGTAAACGCGTTTGGCATCTTCTGCCGAAAGGTGATGGGCAGACATAGCTTCGGTGATAAAGACGTTTTTGCCTTGATCAAAGGAGGAGCGAAGTAAATCGTAATCCTCGTAGGCAGCTCCGATACCGCGGGCGGAAGCGACTCCGTCAACGGAGTACTTCTCGACGAAGGTGTCGTGTTTTTCGTGAAGCAGCGCGGTCTTTTCGGCCAAAACCTCCAAGACGTCGCGGCCTGTTTTCGAGGCAACGTCGCGCGCTTCAAGGTAGCATTTGGAGGCGAAGAGCGCCGGAGCCCAAGCGCATTCGAACGCGCCGACGACGCGACTCGCGATGACTTTGGCGTTGAGTTTGGGCTCGTCCGCGGGAATTGGCTGCAACCCATTGCTCACCGAACGGGGATCTTTCTGGAAAATCGCGTCCTGAAGAAGCTCGGGGCGATCGAGAATCTCAAGTTGCGCGAGATTATCACGGACGATCGGGTTGTAGCGGTTGTATTTATCGAACGTGTGGCGGTGCGCATTAATC
>JAEDJP010000142.1 GCA_016296285.1 Bacilli bacterium | reverse complement strand
ATCGAACGCATCGTCGTTTATGGTCTCGTCGGCGCCCTTTTCATCGTCGGCATCTTCGTCGACCTTCCCGTCACCCAAGGGCTTTACGACCCCTCGAACGTCTTTGGCCAAACCTTCGAGATGGCCGCGGAAATCCCGGCGTTCTCCCTCGTCATCTTCGCTTGCTTTCTCGGGGCGCGCTTTCACCCGAACCCGAAGAAGAAGTGGCTCGGCATCGCCTTGACCGTCTTCTTCATCCTCGCGGGGGTCGGGGTCGCGTGCTACGCGGGCAACCATTTCCTCCATCTCCTCGACCGCGTGACCCATCATGAATTCCCAAGCGCGTTCTTTCTTCTATACGCGCTTGTGTATCTAAGCCTTTCCGCCCCCTGGGTCCTCTTCATCAAAAAGGAAGGGAAGGCCGACGCCTTCGTGTTTGCGATCTTCGTCGTTATCCTCTTCGCGACCACCCTCGTCCTCATGCAGGGCCTCAAGATGCTTTGGCTCCGTCCCCGGTACCGCACCCTTGTCGCCCTTTATGGCGTCGACGGGGCCGCCGCGAACTGGCTGCCGGTCTACGCCCCGCAAGGGTTCTGGAACTTCGACCGCTATGGCGTCCCGCCCGCTTCCGTGCTCGAATCCCTTGGCATCACGAAATGGGGGAAGGAGGAATTCTATTCCTTCCCAAGCGGCCATACCCTCCACGCGGTGGTCCCGATGGCCTTCTGCCTCTGCTCCTCGTTCCTTCCCCGCCTCAAGGGCAAGGAAGGCTACGTCCGGCTCGCGTTCTATGTCTGGGGAACGCTCGCCGCGATCTCCCGCATCGTGCGCGGCGCCCACAATCTCACGGACGTCGCGTTCGGCTTCCTGCTCGGCGTCCTCGTCTTCGATCTTTACGAAACCTTCCTCCTTCCTGCGCTCAAACGCTTCCACGAAAGGCATTTCGCCGAGAAGGAAGTCGCTCCCGAAGCATAAGAAAAACGCTGCCGTTCACGCGACGTGCAGCGTTTTTTTGTGGTTAGTTCGCTTTTTGGAACCCGTATGCGGCAGCCCCGAGGAGGCCAGCACGTTGGCCGCAACCGGCACGCTCGAGATGGCATCCCTTCGCCGCGACGCGAAGATCCTCGAAGAAGAGGTCCGCGCTTTTCATGACCCCGCCCGTCAAGGCGAAGACATCGGGATGGAAGGCATCCTGCACCATGGAGAACCAGTCGCCGAGCAAGGCGATCCAATCCTCGTAGACGCGCAAGGCGAGAGGATCTTTGCTTTGCACGAGCGAGAAGAACTCCTTCGCGCTTGCGATGCTTAAGCCGTTGAGGCCCGCGAGCCGGACGAGGCCCGTCCCGGAAGCCAGATGCTCGAATTCATAAAGGGAACCATGATAGGACGTCATCGTGTGGCCGACTTCGTAAGAAGAATGGATGAGTTTCCCTTCGCGGGTGAGCGCCCCTCCAACCCCCGTGGAAATCGTGACGAAATAAAGGGAAGGATGGTCTTTAAGAGGGCCGACGTTGGCTTCCGCGAGAGAAGCGACTTCGGCGTCGTTTAGGATGAACGCGGGAAGATGGAACCGTTCCAAGAGGAAACGGGCGAGGGGGATGTTCTCGATGCCGATGTTCGGCAAGGCATCGATGTGCCCGTCGACCCGAACGCGTCCAGGGACGCCCGCGGCGATCGCGATGACCCCATCGCGGTTTGGCACGGCCGCCTCGATGATCGAAGCGACGCTTTCGAGGAATTCCTCGGTGGATCCGCGCACGGTGTCGCGAATGACTTCCGCGAGGATGTTGTAGCCTTCGTCGACGAGGGCAACGCGGGTGTTGGTCCCGCCGATGTCGAGGGCGATGACCTTCTTCATCATTCGATTTCCCTCACGGAATTGACGGTCAGGATGCGCATGAAGTTGGTCTTGCCCGCCCCGGTCGGGGTGCCGCCGGACATGAGAATCGGGCTGCCCGCCGGAATGCCGAGATCGCGGGCGATCTTGAGGGCGATGACTTCCATTTCCTCGATGAAGTCGGGCATGGAAGGCGTCTTGAGAAGGACGCTGTAGACGCCCCAGTGAAGGGCCCCTTCCATCGCGGTGGAACGGTTGTTCGTGACGGAGATAATGGGGCAGCAAGGACGGGCCTTGGAGATGCGGATCGTCGATTTGCCGGTCTCGGTGAAGGAGACGATGAGCTTGGCACCGATGAGGAGCGCGGTATTCGCGACCGCGTTGGAGATCGCGTCGTTGTTGGTCTTGTCCGAGGTGTCGTAAGCCTCTTTCGAAAGCTTTTCGTAATCGAGGAATTGCTCCATCGTCGCGGCGATCTTGGCTTGCATCTCGACCGCGAGAACGGGGTAGGCGCCCGAGGCGCTTTCTGCGGAAAGCATGACGCAGTCGCTGCCTTGGGTAATCGCGTTGGCGACGTCGCTCACCTCGGCGCGTGTCGGGCGCGGGTGGGTGACCATGGAATCGAGCATCTGCGTGGCGGTGATGATGGGTTTCCCGCAGATGCGGCAGAGGTCGATGAGCCTCTTTTGGACGACGGGGACTTGCTCCGGGGGAATCTCGACGCCGAGGTCGCCGCGAGCGACCATGATGCCGTCGGCTTCCGCGATGATATCCTTGGCTTTCTCAACGCCTTCCGGGTTCTCGATCTTCGCGTAGATGGGGATGTTCGGGTCGCCGTATTTGGCGAGGATCGCGCGGAGATCGCGGATGTCCTCGGGACGGCGGACGAAGGAAGCGAAGATGACGTCGACGTGGTTTTCGCAGCCGAACTTAAGGTCGGCTTCATCCTTGGGGGAGAT
>JAEDJP010000024.1 GCA_016296285.1 Bacilli bacterium | reverse complement strand
AAGCCGTCGAGGCCAAGAAAGCCATCGCGGAAGCCAAGAAAGCCTTCAAGGATGTCGCCCCTTCCTTGAAAGCCGCCTTGAAAGAGGCGAAGAAAGACGCCAAGGCCAAAACGAAATCCCATCATGAGGAACTGAAGCGAGAACTCGAAAAAGGGCTTGCGGAAGTCGAGGCGAAAAGAAGCCTCCTCTCCTTGACGGAGGAGCAGAAGAGCCGCCTCAAGGCGCTCAAAAAAGAGATCATCCGTCTCAAGGTCGTGTACGGAATTCGCATCTATGGTCTCTATGTTTTCCCGAAACTTCACATGAAATATGAGATGGAGCTCGAGGCGAAACTGAAACCGATCCACGAGGAAATCGATGCGATCCGCAAAGACTTCATCGCGGTCGAAAAAGAAGAAGAAGCCGTCCGTCACGCCTATCAATCTCAAGTCAAGATCACGAAGAAGATGGCCAAGGAGAAGGCCCTTTCCGTCATGGCGGAAGTCGGCATCCCCCAGCCGGAAAAACGTTACCGCCAGTATCCGTTCCAATTCTCGGGCGGCATGCGTCAGCGCATCGTCATCGCCATCGCGCTCATCTCGGAGCCGAACATCCTCATCTGCGACGAGCCGACCACCGCTTTGGACGTCACGATCCAGGCCCAGATCCTCGAGCTCATCAACCGTCTAAAAGAAGCGCACCATATGTCCGTTATCTTCATCACGCACGACCTTGGCGTCGTCGCGAACATGGCAGATCGCGTCGCGGTTATGTACGCGGGCAAGATCTGCGAATACGGCACGGACAAGGAAATCTTCTTCGATCCGCGGCATCCCTACACCTGGGCTTTGCTCGCCTCGATCCCCGATATCGACAGCAAAGAAAAACTCGAGGCCATCCCCGGGACCCCACCGGACATGATTTATCCCCCCAAGGGCGACGCCTTTGCGCTCCGCAATCGCTATGCCCTCGGCATCGATTTCAAATACGAGCCTCCTTTCTTCGAGGTCAGCCCGACCCATTTCGTCGCGAGTTGGCTCGAACACGAGAACGCTCCGAGCGTTGAGCCACCGAAGATCGTGAGCCAGCGCATCCATCACGCATTGACTGAAGAGGAGGCAAAGATCGCTCATGAAAAGCTCTAAATCCCCGCAGGACATCTCTTCCAACGAGATCTCTGAAGCGATTGTCGACGAATCGAAGAACGAAAGCCTCGCCCTCGCGGTCAATGAAGCCTTCGAAGCGAACAATGTCGCGACCCCGGCCGAAGTCGAATCTTACGAAAGAAGCCATCACCGCGAGGACAAATCCGTTCCAACCCTCGAGGAAACCAAAAAGCGTTACGCGGAAGAGGAAAAGGTTCGTCGCGAGCGCAAGTCGGTTGCCAAAGCCGCCCTCGACGCCGCGAAAGCCGCTTTGAGGAAAGACGTCGATGCGAGGCGCGCCCTTGCCGCGGATCCTTCCAAGGCGGACGAGCTTGCCGAACTTGATCGGCGCATCGCGGAAGAAGAGGAAGCGGTCGAGAACGCCGACCTCGCCTATCGCCTTGCCCATATTACCTACAAGCCCGAGCTCGCGGAGAAGAAGACGCTCCTCGCCGTTCGTCACCTTCGCATGTTCTTCAAACTTGGCACGTGGCCGAATTACGTGAAATTGAAAGCGGTCCATGACGTTTCGTTTGACATCCAGGAAGGCGAGACGTTCGGCATCGTCGGCGAATCCGGTTGCGGCAAATCGACGACCGGCCGCTGCATCATGCACCTTTACGACATCACGAGCGGCTCGATTTACTACAAAGGCTATCGCATCGGCGCCGGCGACCGCTGGAACAAGAAGGAAATCAAGTATTCCCGTATCCACACCAAGGAAGCGATTGCCAAGCTTCAGGCGGAATTGGCCGCTAAGCTCGTGACCCTCCCTGAGGCGGAACATGCTGCCGCGACCAAGGAAACTGAGGACAAGATCAATGCCCTCAAAGAGAGGCAGGAAGTCATCGTTTCTCGCCAAAAGCATAAAATCAAGGCGATCCATTACGACAACGTTCATGCCCCGCGTCGCCTCCTCAACGAGATCCAGATGATCTTCCAGGATCCGGTCGACTCTTTGGATCCCCGCATGACGGTCGAAGACATCATCCAAGAAGGCCTTCGCATCCAAGGAAAGCGCAATCGCGCGGAAAACCACGCAAAAACGGTGGATATTCTGAAAAAAGTCGGTCTCGTCCCGGAGCACGCTTCCCGTTATCCGCACGAATTCTCTGGCGGTCAGCGTCAGAGGATCGGCATCGCCCGCGCCTTGATCATGAACCCGAAACTCCTGATCTGCGACGAGCCGATTTCCGCGTTGGACGTCTCGATTCGCGCCCAAATCATCAACTTGCTCAACGAGCTGAAGGAAGAGATGGGCCTTACGATGATCTTCATCGCCCATGACCTCTCGACCGTTAAGTACTTCTGCAACCGCATCGCGGTTATGTATTTCGGGAACCTCGTTGAATTGACCACGAGCGACGAACTCTTCCGTCACCCGCTTCACCCCTATACCAAATCCCTTCTCTCCGCGATTCCGCAGCCGAATCCTTTCTCCGAGAAGCGTCGCAAGAGAATCCTCTACCGCCCGGACCTCGTGCACGATTATTCGGAACAAAAACCGACGTTGCGCGAAATCCTCCCGGGGCACTTCGTCCTTTGCAACGACAAGGAGGAAGAAGCCTATCGCAAGGAAATCGCCGACATCGATTCCGGCAAGATTATCTTGCGAGAGGGGCAAGAAATCCGGCAAGAAGACTGATTGCCTTTGGCGGCCTGCAAATGGCCGCCTTTCTTTTTCTGAATCGGAGTAGAATAGCCCACGTGGAAAAAACGAATGTGATGCGCCTGCTCGACGCGAAATCAATCTCCTACGAAGCGCGGGAATATGATCCCGAAATCACGAGCGGTCCCCTGGTGGCCGCCGCTTTGGGCGAAGACCCGGATTGCGTGTTCAAAACGTTGGTGACGGAAGGCCCCAAGAAAGAGCATTTCGTCTTTGTGATTCCCGTGAACGCGGAGCTTGACCTCAAGAAAGCCGCGAAAGCCGCCCATGTGAAGTCGATCGTGATGATTCACCAAAAAGAATTGCTTCCCTTGACCGGATACGTTCATGGAGGTTGTTCCCCGTTTGGGATGAAGAAGGCTTTCCCAACCTTCCTCGACGAGACCGCCGAGCTCTTTGATAGCATTTTCGTTAGCGGCGGACGGCGCGGATATCAAGTCGGGGTCTCCCCCGCGGAAATCCTTTCTTATTGCGACGGTTCTTACGCGGATTTGACGGTTGGGACTTTCTAGTTTTCCCCACGATTTTTCTTTTCCTAACTTTTTGATTTCCTTCGATGCCATCGATGCTTTTGGCGTCGTCTCTATTCTTGTGACGGGGTTTTTGGCGAAAAACGAGGGTCAATTCTCCTTATTAGTAGGGAAACTTTTTCCCGAAAAGGAGATCAAATGGAATACAAGAAGACGTTGTTTTTGGAGAAACTGCACGCGCTGATCGAGTTTGTTTGGGACGTGCCTTGGGACAAAGGATGGGAGGATTCCTTGGAACGGAGGAACAGCATCGATTTCTATGCCTGCGTTCTTTATGATGTCGCCCATCACACCCCTCCGAAAGAGGAAGATTACGCCGCGATGCACGCGCGCCATATCGGCATCCATCTCGCGCGTTCGCTTTTCCGCGGATGGAGCAATGGGCCCTTGAAGGGAGCTTTGGAGACGTTTTGCCTCCTGGTGAATTATTCCTTCATTCGCGAGATCCCAAGCGACATCATGGAAAAGAAAGAGCCGTTGCCAGACATGAGAAACTATAAAGAAGACATCCTTTTATCCTTATATGGTTTATCGCGAATCGAGGACGAAAAGGCCGCGAATTTGGCAGGCAAAAGAATTTTATAAAAATTAGCACTCTCCTATTGACACTGCTAAAAAGCGCTGTATAGTATGGTTAGCACTTGAAAGAGACGAGTGCTAAATCATTGGAGGTAAATCTTATGAATCACTATGTCACCTATGATGGAAACCGTTATCTGAACCCGCTTCTTGATGAGTTCTTCGGCATCCGCGATGCCCTTGCGAGCGAGAGCAATGGCGCTCTTGCGATGCGCACCGATATCCGCAAAGAAAAAGATGGGTACCTCATGTTCGTCGATCTTCCGGGGATCAAAAAAGAGGATATCGCCATCTCCTACGAAGATGGACGCTTGACCATCAAGGTCCACGCGAACACCGTCGAGAAGGACGAAAAAGGCAATCCGAAGCCCTTCCTCCGTCGCGAGCGCTTCTCGGGCAACGCCTCCCGTTCTTATTACATCGGGGACGTCGATGAGAAGAATATCAAGGCGGAGTACCGGGATGGCGTCCTTCGCCTCTATATCCCCGAGGAGAAAGAGGAACAGGAAACCATCCATTCCATCAAGATCCAATAACTGCACAATAGGCAGTTTCTTGGATGGGGAGACCACTGTCCCTCGGTCTCCCCTTTTCTTTTTGTCTTGACCGTGCCATAATTCCAATACCCCAGGGGGGTATAAAATGATGAAACGGAAATATCGTGTTTCAGGAATGATGTGCGTGAACTGCCAAGCGACGGTCGAACGTGTTGTTCGGTCCTTGCCAAGCGTGTCCCAAGCAACGGTTTCTTTGCTTGGCGAAAGCTTGACCGCGGAGTTTGACGGCAATGTTTTATCTGACGAAAAAATCATCCAGGCGGTCGAAAACGCAGGGTATGGGTGCGCTCTTTTTGTCCAAGAGAGCGTCGCGTCCATGCAACGGAACAAAGAGAAAGAACTCAAAAAGAAGAGGCTTCAGCTGATCCTGGCATGGGCTTTCATGCTTCCCATGATGACGATTGCCATGCTTCCCATGATGCTTGGGGAAGGCTTCATGCATCGGGAGGATTATTTCCTTTGGATCCTCATCGACGTTTGCTTGCAATGGGCCCTTTTGATCCCCGTTCTTGTTTTCAGCAGGGGGATTTGGATTCCTGGCTTCCGCTCCTTGTTCAAAGGCGAGCCCAACATGAATTCGCTCGTCGGGTTCGGGATGGCCGCGTCCACCTTGTATGGCCTTTATTCCACGATTCGCTTCATCGCGGCCTACGCCATGATGGACCACGCGACCGCGATGGCGTTTTCCATGAACCTTTACCTTGAGTCATCCGCGATGATCCCGTGCTTCGTGATGCTTGGGAAATACATCGAGAGTCGCGCGAACGTGAAGACGACCGCGGCGATTGCATCCCTTGTCGCCCTCATCCCCGACACTGCGTATCGGGTCCAAGGGGATGCGAAAGAAGAAGTCATGACGGATTCTTTGGAGCTCGGCGATATCGTTTTCGTCGGGACGGGCGAGAGTATCCCTTGCGACGGCGTTCTCACTTCCGAGACCGGCTCGATCAACGAAAGCGCCTTGACCGGGGAATCGTTGCCCGTGGAAAAGAAAAAAGGCGACACGGTCGTCGGGGGAACCATCAACCTCGGAGCCCCAATCCTCCTGCAAGTCACTGCTTTAGGGAAAGATACGACCATGGGCAAAATCATCGCCCTCGTGGAAGAAGCGTCTGAAAGCAAGGCCCCGCTTGCGCGCCTTGCCGACCGCGTGGCTCGGATCTTTTGCCCTGCGATCCTGATTCTCGCGGCGGTCGTGTTCGTCATCTGGGAGCTTTTGACGGGCCTTGGCGCGGTTGGTAACGGCCTAGACACGAACCTCGCCGTTCAACTCTCGGTCTCGGTCCTTGTCATTTCGTGTCCGTGTGCCCTTGGCCTTGCCACGCCAGTCGCCGTCATGGTCGGAACGGGCGAAGGTGCAAAGCAAGGGATCCTCGTCAAATCCGCGGAAGCCTTTGAACGCCTCCGCGATGTTGATTGCTTCCTCTTTGACAAAACGGGAACCTTGACGGAAGGTCGCATGGTTTTGTCTTCTGTCCTCGCCCCCACAATCGGCGAGAACGAGGCGCTTCGCATCGCCTTCTCCATGGAAGTCGGGAACCCGCACCCGATCGCCAAGGCTTTGATGGAGCGTGCGAAAGCTCAGGGGATCGAGGAAGTCGAGATGCCCATCGAGACAATCGCCGGGAAGGGCATCGTGAGTATGAATTACCTTTTGGGCAACAAAGCATTGATGGACGATAACGGCGTTGACATGACGGTAGAGGGGATTCTCCTCGACGATGCTGAAGCGGGGAAAACCGTGACATATCTCGCGAAGGATGGCCGGCTTGTTGCCGCGTTCGCGTTCGAGGACGAAATCAAGGAAACATCGCAAAAAGCCGTTGCTTTGCTCAAAAACATGGGCAAAACGGTTGTTTTGGTCACCGGAGATAACCACCAAGCGGCGAGCCGAATCGCCAAGGTGCTGGGCATTGAAGTCGTTTACGACGAGGTGTTGCCAGGTGAAAAAGAGCAGGTTGTCGCCCACTTCCAAAAAGATGGGCATCGCGTCGCTTTCATCGGCGATGGCATCAACGACGCACCGGCGTTGACCCTTGCCGATGTCGGTATCGCTATCGGCGCGGGAACCGACGTCGCGATCGATTCCGCGAATATCGTCCTCGTGAAAAGCGATCCCCTTGACGTCGTCCGGGCCGCGAGAATGAGTCAGAGGGTTGTGCGCAACATCAAAGAGAACCTGCTTTGGGCGTTCCTATATAATCTTGTGCTGATTCCCTTTGCAGCCGGGGCTTTCTACGGGATTCCCGTTCAGGGGTCTTGGATCACCGGATATCAGAATCATTTGGTTCTCACCCCGATGCTCGCCTCGTTTGCCATGTCGATTAGTTCGATCACCGTTGTTTTAAATGCCCTTCGTCTTAAAAAGAAGGGAAGAAAGGATACATTATGATTTTCGGAAAGCGTTATTCGGAAACCTATCTCGTGCAAGGCATGAGATGCGCTCACTGCGCGGCCAAGACGCAGAAAGCTTTGTCCGGCTTGCCGGGCGTGAAGAAAGTAGAGATCATCCTTGAACGAGGAATCGCGACCATCGTTTCGACGAGGGAAATCCCGGAAGAAGAGGTCCGTCACGCGATCGAGGAAGCGGGTTTCGTCTTCGCGGGAAAGGCGCAAGCGTGAAAGCGAACGCCCAAAAAGCCAAACGGCAACTCGCAATCGCCAAAGGCCAACTGGAAGGCATCTCGAAAATGATCGACCAGGGGGCCTATTGCATCGACGTGTCCAATCAAATCATGGCCACGATCGCCCTTTTGAAAAATCTCAATGTCGCCGTGCTGTCCGCGCATCTTGAAGGGTGCGTGAGCGATGCGGCGAAAGACGGGGACGAAGAAACCCTCCGCAAGAAAATCGCGGAAGTGGAATCGGTGCTCGAACGCCTTTCCCATTAAAGGAGGGGGATGATTTCGTCTTGCAAGCCTCCGAGAACGAGGAGCTCCCGGTTTTTGATGTGCAAATCGGTTTCGGTGCGCATGCCGAATTCCGGGGTATAGATTCCAGGTTCATCCGAGAACGAGGTATCGTCCATGAGCTCGCGTGCGTCATGGGACTCGAAATTGTCGAGATTCGCCCCGGCGCCATGGCAAGAGACGTCGTCGGTGATGCTGTGCCCCACGCGATGGACGAACGCGTCCCCGAATCCGGCATCCGTGATGATCTTCCTTGCCACGTCATCGGCTTCGTAAGCCAAAACCTTGCGAAGGGGGAGTTGTTCCTTCAGGAACGAAATGACCCCGTCGCGGGCTTTTTTGATGATGGCAAAACGCTCCGCGTAAATCTTTGGAACCTCGTGGCCGACATAGCCCATCCACGTGATGTCCGCGTACACGCTGCCGGGCGCGGCGTTCTTTGCCCACATATCAATCAAGACCAAGTCGCCCTCTTTGATCAAGCTGAAGCAATCTTTCGTCGGCCCGTAATGCGGGTCGCCCGCGTTCTTGCCAATCGCGACGATCGGGTCTTCATCAAAGACCATTCCTTCTTCTTTGAAGCGCCTGGCGATGAATTGCTGGATGGTGAATTCATCGGTATGTCCCTTCTGTTTTGTTTCTTTGGCAATCAAGGCGAAGGCTTCGTCTTTGATGCGAAGGGCCTTCTTGCAGGCATCCTCTTGGGAGGCCAGTTGGTCCTCGCTCAAGGTCGCGGTCAAGGATTGGAGAATGTCCGCGGAGGAACGGACCTCGATCCCAAGATCTTTGATGAACTGGACCGATCCGTAGTCCGCGAGGGAGACCCTGGGGAGAAGCCCGTGTTCCGACACGTCCATCAAAACGGTGGAATAGGAAGAGAAACGGGTTTTCTCCGCCTGCAGCATCTCTTTCCAGGTTTTGTAGAGAACGAGGTCAAAACGGCTCGTGGTTTCCGGGTCTTTCAGGAAGGCGGAATCGATGACGTGCGCGATGATGTAAGGCTTTCCTTGCGGAGGGATCACGAGAACGATTTTCCTCGTGAGGAATTTGTCCCCGATCAGGGCGCGGAACGTCGGATTGTGGTTCTCATAATCAAGCATGATCCAGGCGTCTGCTTTTTGGGATGTTAATTGTTGTTGGATTTTCTCAATGGTGATTTTCATGATGGGCAAAGTATATTCCAACTTTAAATGGGTTTCAGCAAAGGGAACCTTTGAGTAGAATTAGAAGGCTATGATAACGACCGAATTTTGGGAATCCGTTTCAAAGGAATCACCTTTGCCTGAACACCCGAATCCCCAGTTTCGCAGGGACCTCTTCCTATCGCTGAACGGAGTTTGGGATTTTGAAAAGGATCAGAACGAATTGCCCCCGGCGCATTATTCCCGCGAGATTCTCGTCCCGTTTGCCGTTGAGACTCTTGCTAGCGGCATTCAAGAGCCCGTTTCGGCGGACGACGTTCTCCATTATCGAAAGCGTTTCACGTTGCCGTCCTCTTTTGCTTCGAAACGAGTCCTGTTGCACTTCGAGGCGGTGGACCAGGTGTGTTCCGTCACCTTGAATGGTCGATTTCTCGGGACGCATGAAGGAGGTTATCTTCCTTTCGTCATCGACATCACGGACGATCTCGCCGAAGAGAACGAGTTACTCGTCATGGTCAAGGATGATGTCACAAGCGACGTCTATCCAAAAGGGAAGCAGTCAAAAGACGGCCATGGCATTTGGTATACCGCGACGAGCGGAATCTATCATAGCGTATGGCTCGAAGGAGTGGAACAAGACCGGGTCGATTCATTCTCGATGCGGGCCGACCCCAAGACTGCGACGCTTTCCATGGATTTTTCCCTCGTTGGGAATCCTTACCCTTTGAAGGTTCGCCTCTTTTCCGGGGAAATCCAGGTAGGTGAAGCGACGATTGAAGAGGGAAATCACATAGACGTCCCCGTTCTTTCTCCCCTTCGCCTTTGGAGTCCTGAACAGCCGAATCTCTATCGCGTCGAGATCACGGCAAAAGAAGACCGCATCCATTCTTATTGCGCTTTCCGCAGCTTCGGGAAGGCCTTCTGGCACGGACACCCCGTTTTCGCCCTCAATGGGAAACCCTATTTCCTCAAAGGGGTTCTTGACCAAGGGTATGCCCCCGAAAGCGGCTTGACCCCCGTAAGCGAGGAAGCGATGGCCCACGATATCCTTCTTGCCAAGGAATACGGCTTCAACATGATTCGGAAACACATCAAGGTCGAGCCGATGCGTTGGTACGCCCTTTGCGATACCTTGGGCATGATCGTGTTCCAAGATTTCATTAACGGAGGAGGCCCCTATTCTTTGTATTTAATGGGTTTGGGTACCTTTCTTTCCCCGAAGTGGGATGACAAAACCCCTTCTTTTCAACGTCGCGTTGGACGCAAGAACCCGGCTTCGAGAGAAGAATTCCGCAAGGAGTTCCTCCCCTTCGTCAAACGGTTGGAAAACGTCCCATCCCTTGCCGGCTGGACCATCTTCAATGAAGCTTGGGGGCAATTCGATAGCGATGAATTCCTAGCGCTTCTTCGCCAAGCAGACCCCACCCGTCTTGTTGACCAGAATTCGGGGTGGTGCGACCAAGGGAATGGCGATTTTGATTCCCATCACATCTATTTCCGGAAAGTACGTCTCCATCCCTCGACGAAGCGCATCCTCTCTCTTAGCGAATTCGGTGGTTATTCTTTGTCCTTGAAGGATCACGTTTGGAGCAACCGCGTCTTCGGGTATAAGCGTTTCCGCGATATCGGCGCCCTCAATGACGCCGTCGAGAACCTTTTCGATCAGGAGATCATCCCCGCGAAAGAACAAGGTCTTTCCCTCATCGTCTACACCCAACTCACGGATGTCGAAGAGGAGACGAATGGCCTCGTCACGTATGATCGAAAAGTGCAAAAGGTGGACCCCATGCGGTTGAAATCGAAAATGAAGGAGTTAGATTTTAATGATTAAGGCAGCGTTTTTTGACGTCGACAACACCCTCTATTCTTGGAAGAAAAAGGAGTTCGTCTCCTCGGGAATCGAGAGCATCAAAACCATCAAGAAGAATGGCGTGAAAGTGTTTTTGTGCTCTTCCCGTCCTTACCATTCCTTGAAGGAATTCGGCTGTTTCTCCCTTGGTATCGATTGGGATGGTTGGGTCGGATCTTCTGGAGGCGTGGCCGCCTACCGCAACAAAGTCCTTTATCAGGAAATCCTGGATTATTCGGTTGGGAGACGTTTCGTGAAGTTTGCGAAGGAACATGGCCTCATGGCTCAAGTCGTGACGCCGAAATCCCGTTATTATTTCGCGGAGCCGAACGAATACTATCAAGAATACGTCAAATCGTTCTCGGAACCTTATGCCCCGGTTCGCCCCTTTCATCGTGGCACGTTGATCAGCTTCTTGCTATTCGCCCCGGAATCGATGGACGAAGAGATGAAGCGGTCCTTCCCGGAGCTTCATTTTTACCGCTTTCATCCCTTCGCGGTTGATGTCATGCCGGTCCCTCATAGCAAAGGACGTGGGCTTGCCGCCGTGCTCAAGGAGCTGGGATTGACCCCAGATGAAGCGGTTGGTTTTGGAGACGATGACGCGGACATCGACATGCTGGACGGGCTGACCCATTTCGTCGCGATGGGCAACGGCAAAGAGCACGTGAAGGCAGCCGCGGAATTCGTGACGGCCAACATTGATGAAGATGGAATAAAAACCGGGCTCGCCCATTACGGCTTGCTCGGTTGATGGAAAGGGGACATCCCCTTTTTTATTTGTATAGATCGAACCCGTTCGCGGTTCCCGAAGCGGTGGAGGCAACGAGTTTGCCGCCCAAACGGTTTTTGATATACCGCGCGGTGATATCGACTGGGAAATCATCCTCGATGCCCAAAATGTTCTCTTCGTTCGCGGCGGATGGGAAGTAGTTGCAATTCTTGTTGCGGTCCTGATGGAAATAGAGGTAATCGATGACCCCGATGGTGTACGTCTCGTTGTCGTTAAGGGTCGCGTAAGTCTCCATGTCCCCCGTGTAGGTGGAATTGTGCGCGGCTTCGACTTTGATTTCTCGTCCCGTGGCCTTCGCGAAGACGATGCTATTCATGAATGGGGTGGCTTTGTAGAGCTCTCCATAGGTGATCTCGCCTTGATAGAGGGAAGCCCTTTGCGAGTTTTCCATCGTCACGGCGAGATCGGGGTACTTGTCCTTGTATTCTTCGTAAATGGCTTTGCACCCGAGGCGAGCAACGCCGGACCTGTCGAGAGTGGCGCCGGTCAAGGTGCCAAGGACCTCGTTTGTCTTGGCGTCGAATTCCGCGTCAAGATACTTGTCGATGATCGCGCGTATCGCCGGGTCTTCGGGGAAGTTTTCCGGCGCGGCGATGGAAGAGGCGTTCGAAGGAACGACGCCATCTTTGGAGATCGTAAGCTCGAAATACGAATAGGCCCTCCCGTTATATCCCCCGTTGACGACGGGAACCCCATCATAGGTCTGATATTCCATTTGGTGGTTGTGCCCCCCGAAAGAACCGTCAATGAAATCCTTCAAGGAGATGTTCATCGCGATCGGGTTTAACGCCTTTGCCTGATCGTGGAGGACGTTCACGACGATTTGGGCCCCTTGCTTTTTGAGGGCCATCGCTTGTTCCTCGATGACGGGAAGGGGATCGACAAAGTCGAGGTCCTGGACGATGCGAGATTGGATGGAAGTGGTTTGTCCTTGGCCGATGTTGCCGATGATGCCGATCTTGACGCCGTCCTTCTCGATCATGGTCGATGGCAAGGCGCGGTTCCACCTCGTTTCCGTGCGGTAATAGTTGATGTTGCCGGCAAGAGCGGGGAATTTGGCGGAATCGATGAGGCTTTGCAACGCGTCGATGCCATAATCGAAGTCGTGATTGCCGAGGGTCATGGCGGTAAAAGGGACCGCCCCCATGGCATCCACGATGAGATGCCCGAGGTTGCTGTTGGATTCCCAAGATCCTTGGAACATGTCGCCCGCGCTCAAGACGATGGTGTGCTCGGGGTCTTCGTCGACCTTCGATTTCAGGAAAGAGAAGAGGCTCGAGAGGCCAACCTCATAACCGGTCGGGACGATGCTGCCGTGGAAATCGTTCACGCAGTAGAAACGGAAGGTCTTGGGCTCCCCTATGCTCGTTTCAATGGAAGGAACCTCCTCGGGAGAAGAGGAATCTTCCGGCGTCGGTTCCGTCGTGGAAGAGGTGGTTTCTTCTTGGATTTCCGAGGAAGAATCTTTCGAAGAGATGCCTCCGCCGAGGGAGCAGGAGGCAAGCAATAGAGAGAGACCCAAGAGGCAAATATGCTGATGGGGTCTTTTTTTCTTTGAGGTTTTCATGAATCTATCTTACCATTACTTAGTAATGGAACCTATAAAAATTCATCCGGTTGCCCTCGTGAGCCAAGGGGGTGGCGCTCGGGGCGCGTTTACCGCAGGCGTTCAAGACGTTCTCCTCCGGGAGCAACTGCGTTTTGCTTACGTCATCGGGACAAGCGCCGGAGCCCTCAACAACGTCGATTTCGTCTCCGAAGATCATGGCCGCAGCAAGGTCGTGACCACGGAGATCCTTTGCGACAAGAAATTCCTATCCCTGCATAATCTCATCCACAAGAAGGGGCTATTCGATTTCCATTACCTCACCGACGAGCTGCCGCAATCCAAGTTGCCTTTCGATTACGAAACGTTCGAGAATTCTCCCAGCCGTTACGTCTGCGCGGCGACATCCGTCGAAACGGGCGAAGCCGTCTATTTTGAAAAAGGGAAGACGAGCGATATTTGGGCGGCCATATCCGCCTCGGCTTCCTTGCCTTTGCTCAATCCGCCCGTGGTAATCGACGGCAAGCGCTACCTCGATGGCGGGCCATCCGCCCCCATCCCTTATCGCGAGGCAATCGCGGAAGGCTACGACAAAATCGTCGTGATTTTGACGCGAACGCGAGACTACCGGAAAAAACCCAAAATGAACCCCGCCCAGGCCACGTTGGCCAAGGCCCAATTCCGGAAGGACAAAGCCTTTCTAAAGGCTTATCTAAACTGGAATGCCGTCTATAATAAAGACGTGGAAGACCTCCTCCGGCTCGAAGAGCAAGGGAAGGCCTTCATCATCGCGCCTTCCGAGCCAATTTCCATCTCCAAAACCGAGCACAACCCGAAAAAACTCGTGCCGATTTATGAGCAAGGGGTGGCCGATATGGAGGCGCTCCTGCCCGATTTGAAGAGATTCCTAGCCCATGAATAAGAACGACAAGAAAAGCGAAAGAACATCGACGAAAGGTCTCGTCGACCGCAAGATGATCACGGAATGGTCCGTTTACAAAGAGACCACCTTGATGGATTTTTTGCTTTTCAAGATGGGCGAATCCAAACGCAAAACCGTGAAATCGCTCCTCTCGCACCATCAAGTGGCGGTCGGGGGCGTCCCCGTTTCCCAGTTTGACTTCCGCCTGTATCCCGAGGATGTCGTGACGGTTTCCAAACGCCCGATCGCGAAAAGAGAGGTCCGTAAACTCCCGATTCTTTTCGAAGATGACGACATCTTGGCATTGGACAAACCATCCGGCTTGCTAAGCGTCGCGACGGAACGGGAAAAAGGCAGAACCGCCTATCGACTCGTGAGCGACTACCTCGTCGCCAAGGACCGGAAAGCTCGCGCCTTTGTGGTCCATCGTCTGGACGAGGACACATCCGGCGTTTTGGTGTTCGCCAAAAACATCGAGACGCGCGAAGCGTTGCAACATGCTTGGCAAAGCGTCGTGACCAAGCGTTATTACTACGCGATCGTCGAAGGGCAAATGGAAGAAAAAGAGGCAACCCTCAAGGACTATCTTGCCCAGGATAATTTCCAGCTCGTTTACGTCACGCGGAACAAAGAAAAAGGCAAACTCGCCATCACCCATTACAAAACCATCGCGGAACGTGGGTCTTTTTCCTTGCTGGATGTCGCTCTTGATTCCGGGAGGAAGAACCAGATTCGCGTCCAGCTCGGGGCGAAGGGGCATTACATCATCGGGGAC
>JAEDJP010000141.1 GCA_016296285.1 Bacilli bacterium | reverse complement strand
CAAGTGTTGAGTGCTAATTCGGTGTGGTTAAGGAAACCTTAAAAACTCTTCTCGATGGTCGCGAAGACGTTTTTGGCGCTTCTTATCGCGCGGGCGATGTTCTTGGCCCCATAAGCGCAATCCCCGTTCAGGTAGAGGCGCTCAACGGGCAAGGAATCCGCAAACGAGGCGAGGCGTGTATCGATTTTCGCGAAATCCGGCTTCTCTCCAACAGCTAGGATCAACTTGTCCGCGGGCAAGGTTTCTTCGCTTCCCGGCACCTCGACCGGCGACCGCCTGCCGCTTTCATCCACTTCCCCAAGCGTCATCTTGAGGGTCACGATACCCTCGAGTTGATTTTCTAAGACAATGGCGTCCTTGATGGTCGTCAAGGGGCAAAGGACCACCCCTTCTGCCTTCGCGGCCGCGATCTCGTCCGCGCTGGCTGGCATCTCGCTTTCCCCGCGGCGATAGAGGATCGTGGCGTGACCATGCCGCCTCTTGGCCAGGCGCGCGCAATCGAGGGCGACGTTCCCGCCCCCCATGATGTAAACATGATCGAGGGGTTCTTCTTGTTCCCCTTCGCGAAGATAGGATAGGCCCCCGACGATCCCACTCGCTTTCGGGAAGGAAAGGAGGTTCTCTTTTTGGGCCCCGATGCCAAGGACGACGCGGTCGAAGGAAGAAAGGAGGGTATCAAGAAGGACGTCTTTCCCGATGGTCGTTTCGAAATGGAACGAGGCGCCGAGGGCGAGCAAATCCTCTTGGATGCCGTTAAGGATGCTTTTGTCGAAACGGAAGGACGGGATGCCCGTGAGGATGGCTCCCCCGATGCCGTTTTCGGATTCGTAGAAAGCGACGCGATACCCTGCGCGCAAAAGGAAATACCCAAGCGCGAGGTTCGAGGGGCCCGCCCCGACGAGGGCGATGGAATGCCCGTTGTCCGCCTTTTTCTCAAGGGGACGCGGGTAAAGGGAACGCAAACGCGCCTCGACCGCGGGGAAATCGATCGGGGCAGAGGAAATGCCGCGGATGCAGTGCCCTCTGCATTGGCGGCCGTGATCGCAAAGAAGCGAGGTGAGTTCGGGGAAGGGGTTCGCGTGATAAAGGGCGTTCGCCGCCTCTTCTTCCTTGCCGAGTTTCAAAAGGGCGAGGACGCTTGAGATCGCGTTGGCGGCAGGGCAAAAGGCCTCGCAGCGAGGGGCCTTGCAGCCAAGGCAACGGGAAGCGATAGCGCGCAGGTTCTGGTTCATACGGGGAAATGATACCCCGTTGAAGGAAAGAAGGAAGGAGGAATAGACTATCCCCGTGAACATCGACCCTTACCTTCTGCCCCATCTCGAGGATCTCCGTCGCGCCTCCGAAAAGCAATTCCGAACCATCGGCAGCGCCTTTTTGGCCCCGGCCGAAGCCTCCGCGGCGGTGAGCCGGTTCGCGGGCAAATGCCCCTTCGCCCTCGATGGGGGATACGAGGAGGCGGAACGGAAACGCGCGTTCTTCTTCCCCCTTGGCGAAGAGATGGAAAGCGATACGAAGTGCGTCAAGATCGAGGTGAAGGGGAAACGCTTCGCCTCTTCGCTAACCCACCGCGATTATCTTGGGGCCATCATGGCCAAGGGCATCGAGCGAAGCGCCGTCGGGGACCTCGCCGTGAACGAGGGGGAGGCCTACGTCTTTTGCCTCCCAAGCGTCCTCGACGAACTGCTTTCCCTTTCTTCCATCGGGCGCTTCCCCGTGAAGGCAAGCGAGGTCGAGATCGAGGATTTCCCCGTCATGAAGCCTTTGGAGGAACGGCGCGTCGTGCTCGCGAGCTTCCGTCTCGACGCCCTCGTCGCGGAAGCTTTCTCCTTGAGCAGGGAAGAGGCCAAGAAGGCGATCCTCGCGGGCATCGTCTCCCAAAACGGGATCCCTTGCCTGCGGCCGGACGGGGCCATCAAGGAAGGGGACAAAATCGCCGTTCGCGGCAAAGGGAAAATCGCCCTTCTGGAATTCCTCGGGGCTTCGAGAAAAGGCAAAGAGGCGGTCCGGATCGGGATCTACCGTTAGTTTTCTTTGAACTTGGAGTCGAAACGGTCCAGGAGCGCGACCGCGGACGTGGCGATTTGCTCCTTGGTCAGGGGGCTTTTATCGAGGATAAGGGCCCCGTAGGCGGTCGCGATGCCCGAAGCGACGATCATGAGCTCCCCGAGGATTTCAGGGGGCATGTTCTTATCGACGGCAGCGAGAGACAGGTGTTTGCGGTTCACGGCCTCGATTTTGTTTTGAAGGTCGTTTTTGAAAGAATAGGGCATGCATTTGGCGACGGCGACGGCGGCGCGACGCTTCACGTCGATGATGTCGTTCACGCGACGGAAAAGCTTCACGCGTGCGTCGTGGTTGAGGATGCCGATGTCGCGGAAGGCCTTCTCGACTTCCTCGAGATAATCTTGCTCGATCTCGGAGGCGAGGTCGATGACTTCCTTGTAATGGTTGTAAAACGTCCCGCGGTTGACCCCAGAGCGGGCGCAGAGGAGGGAAACGGTGATCTTATGGACGGGGACGCCCTCGTTCAGAAGGCTCACGAAGCCATCTTGCAAAGCAAGGCGGCTGCGGACGACGTTTTTGTACTCTTTCTTTGCCATTGACGATTTTTGAACAACCTCCCCCTCAATCTTATAATTTTGAGCATTCTTATCATAACGCAAAGGAAATGGCTCTTCCATATCCATTTATGCCCGATGGAAAGCCGTTTCTTTTCCGTGTACAATGTTGAACAAAGGAGGTTTGCCATGAAGGATTGTTGCATTCGGGCCCTTGGAGCCCATGACGAATGGTGCGGGATCGCCTGCGAGGTGACCGAGGCCCTCAAGAC
>JAEDJP010000140.1 GCA_016296285.1 Bacilli bacterium | reverse complement strand
GGACACGTCTCCAGGCTTTGACGCGGAAAACGGCCAAGCCGGCGGTTTCCTACGCCGGGAAATACCGCATCATCGACTTCCCCCTTTCCAATTGCGCGAACTCGGGGATCAACCACGTCGGGGTCCTCACCCAATACGAGTCGAGCGCCCTCAACAGCTACATCGGCTCCGGCAAGAGCTGGGGCATCAACGGGGTGAACGCCCTCACGAGCATCTTGACCCCGAAGCAAACCGAGGAAGGCTCGAGCTGGTACCGCGGCACCGCGGACGCGATCTACGAGAACCTCGATTGGCTCGACGAGCTGAACCCCGAATACGTCTTGATCCTCTCGGGCGACCACATCTATAGCTGCACCTACAACGAGATGCTCGAGACCGCGATCGAGAAGGACGCGGATTGCACGATCGCCGTCTATGAGGTCCCCATGGAAGAGGCCTCGCGCTTCGGCATCCTCGAGACCGACGCGGAATCAAACATCGTCGCCTTCAAGGAAAAGCCCAAGCAGCCGAAGAGCAACCTCGCCTCGATGGGCATCTACATCTTCAAGTACAAGTCCTTGCGCGCCGCCCTCGTCGCGGACGCGAAGGACGAATCGAGCGATCACGATTTCGGAAAGAACATCATCCCGACGATGCTCGCCCAAGGGAAGAAGATGGTGGCTTACACGTATGAAGGCTACTGGAAGGACGTCGGCACGATCGCGAGCCTCCACCAAGCCAACATGGATTTGCTCCTCTCCGGCGACCCCGAGACGAATCTCTTCACGGTCGCGCGGGGCAACGCCATCTATAGTGAAGACAACCACGCGATCCCCCAATACATCGGCCCGAAAGCCTCGGTCCGGGATTCCCTCGTGAACCAAGGGGCCCGGATCCTCGGGAGCATCGACCATTGCGTCGTCTCGAGCGACGTCATCGTCGAGGAAGGGGCGATCGCCCACAACGCCGTCATCATGGGCGGGGCGATCCTGCGCAAAGGGGCGCGCGTCGAGGACGCCATCATCGGCCCGAACACCCTCATCGACGCGGGCGAGGCGGTCAACCTCGACCATAACGGCATCGCGCTCGTGTGCAATTCCAAGGCGGAAAGGAACTAACGATCATGAAAAACGTCATCGGTCTCGTCAATTTCCATTCATCCCCGGACGTCTCCCCCATCACGGATTCCCGTCCTCTCGGGAGCACCTCGTTCCTCGGGCGTTACGCGCTTTGCGATTTCGCCCTCAGCAATTTCTGCAATTCCGGCATCGAAACGGTCGGCTTGCTCGTGAAGGACCACCAACGTTCCATCCTCAAGCACCTCGGCTCGATGGACGCCTGGGTGCGCAACACGAAGACGAGCAAGGAAATCATCATGTACAACGAGCCGGGCCACGAACGCCCCGGCATCAACACGGACCTCCAGAACATCAAGGAGAACGACTGGGCCCTCTACGACTCCAACGCGAACTACATCGTCGTCGCCCCCGCCCACATCGTCGCCCCCATCGATTTCCGCCCGATCCTCGCCGAGCACATCGCGCGCCACGAGAAGATCACGGTCATCGCGACCAAGGTCAAGGACAAAAGCGAGGAATTCCTCTCCGAGAACGTCCTCAAGGTCTCGAAGGACGGCTATGTCCTCGACAATTACCGCAATCCCGGCGACGAGAAGGGCCCCGGCATCATGTCGATGGCCGCCTACGTCATCAACCGCACGGTCCTCGCGGACATGATCCACCGCTTCCTGCCCGCGAACCCGACCCTCGACATCCGCACCCTCATCTACCAGGCTGCCGAGGAAGGGGAATACCAATGCCACGTGCACCTTTACGAAGGCTATGCGCGCTGCTTCGATTCCTTCCCCCATTACATGCGCTATTGCTTCGAGCTCCTCGACCCGAAGGTGAGCGACCAGCTCTTCCTTCCCTCCTGGCCCATCTACACGAAATCCCATGACACCCCGCCTGCCCTCTATGGGGAGAAAAGCGAAGTCAAGGACTCGATCGTCGCAAACGGCGCCGTCATCGAGGGGACCGTCAAGCATTCCATCATCGGCCGCGGCGTCAAGATCGCCAAAGGCGCCCGCGTCGAGAACGCCATCGTCTTCTCTTCCACCCGCATCGGCGAGAACGCCGTCATCGAGGACGCCCTCATCGACAAATACTCGATGATCACCCGTTCCAAGAAGGTCGGCGGCACCGAGGACGTGCCCCTCTACTTGCACCAAGGGGCGATCCTATGAAGATCGCGATGCTCGCAAGCGAGGCCAATCCCCTCTGCAAAACGGGCGGCCTCGCGGATGTCGTCTTCGCCCTTTCAAAGGAACTGCGCAAGAAGAAGGACGAAGTCATCGTCGTCTTGCCGTTTTACCTCGCGATCGGGGAGAAAGGCAAAGGCGCGAGGAAAGTCGATTCCTTCGACGTCCAGATGGGCTGGCGCCACAACCGGGCGGACATCTACCGCCTCGACATCGAGGGCATCCCCTATTACCTCGTCGACAACGACCGCTATTTCGGGGCCCGCCCGGCGCTTTATGGCTATGACGACGACGGGGAGCGCTTCGCCTTCTACGCCCTCGCCGCGATGGCGTTCATCCACCGCCTCGATTTCCGTCCCGACATCCTCCATTGCCACGACTGGCAAGCCGGCATGGTCCCCGCCATCAAGAAATGCCAATACGGCAAGATGCCGGACCTTTCCCGTGCCAAGACGGTCATGACGATCCACAACCCCGCCTTCAAGGGCATGCTCGACCCCTATGCCCTCGGGGATCTCTACAATTTGCCGGAATCCCTCTACACCGACGGCACCGCCCGGTTCGAGGGCCAGGTCTCCACCCTCAAATGCGGTATCGTGATGGCCACCAAGGTGACGACCGTCTCCCCGACCCATCGCGAGGAGCTTTTGACCCCCGAACTGTCCCAAGGCCTTTGCAACGTGCTGCGCCTCCGCGAATACGATTTCTGCGGCTTCGTCAACGGCATCGACACGCAGGAATGGAATCCCTCGAAAGACCCGCGCATCGCCTTCCCCTTCGACGGGAGGAGCATCCTTTCGGGCAAGGCCAAGAACAAGGCCGCCCTCCAGCGATCCTTGCAGCTTGATGAG
>JAEDJP010000023.1 GCA_016296285.1 Bacilli bacterium | reverse complement strand
AAAAATACCCTCCAGCCTTAGACTGATTTCAGTCCAGACTTTTGGGTACATTTCAGAAGGCCGCCTTTTCGTTTGCTTCTTCCTAGGAACGGGGAGTCGTCGAATTGGGGCAAATCCAATGCTCGCAACTCCCGCATTTGGCGCAGACCCTCGCCGCGTAACGGCGGGCTTCCGGGATGAAGGTGCTGATCTCGTCCTCGTTGTAGCCGACTTGGATGCGGCGATCGTCCACGATGATCGGGCGCTTGAGGACGCTTGGGTTCGCCTTGATGAAATCGACGAGTTCGCTCACCTTCATGTCATCGAAGTCGATGTGGCTTTCCTGCACGATCTTCGAGCGGGGCGAGATGATGTCGTCCGTGCCGTTCTCGCTTTTGGCGATGAGCTCGCGGATGTCGTCCTTCGTGAAATCGTCGCTGAAAATGTTCACCGCCTCGAAGGGGATGTTTTGCTCGGAGAACCAGGCTTTGACCTTGCGGCAGCTCGAGCACGATGGCGAGGTGAAAATACGAATCATACAATTTAATGATAATCGACAAAGAAAAGGAAAGAAAGACTAACTTTGTTCAAAAGTTTGAAAATCGTAGTTTTGTACAATCCGTCGAATTTTTTTCAACTTGTTTGGACACGAATCCGATTTACTTCAGATTTTTGTCGAAAATGAAGAAATCGACTTGGGAATCCGCGAGGTAGGTGATGCGGATGAAGTGTTCCCCGTCCGTGTAGGCGGGCATGCCCCACGCGTTGTTCGAATTCACTTCGTAGCCAAGGCTTTCGAGCAAGGCGGCATAGGCTTTCGCGAACACCTCGTAATGGTTCTTCTCGTAGCTCGGGGCGGCATCGCCTTTCATGTTGAAGATGTGGATGCGGGAATAGCCTTCCGGGGTGTCGTCCGTGAGTTGCCATCCTCCCGCGATCTGGCGGTCATAGAGGTAAGGAAGCGTGTCGACCCATTCCTTGCCGAACATGTCGCAGAGGATCTTGTATTGGGAAGCGTTCAGCTCTTCTTGCCACAAGGTCGGCTCGTTCCAGATGCCGATGTCCGAGAAATCGATGTTCTCCGGGAGGGTCGCCGTGCCGAAGGAGGAGAAAAGGATCTCTTCCTTCCCGGCGTAGAAGCCGTCGTCCATCGAGAAATAATAGGAAATCGAGAGGGGCTTGCCCGTGGAGGAGAGGGTCAAGCGGAAGGAATCCGGGATGATGTAGTCGGCGAAGGTGCCTGCCATGACGCCGGTCGCGAGGTTATCGACGAGGGAACGGACCTTGATCGCCCCTTTGGCGTCTTTCTCGAACACCGCGGGGGAGCCGGTGAAGCCGATCAGGTCTTTCATCGTGACATCCGGGACGATGTTGTCGCTCGCTTTCGCGGTGCCGAACTCGGAGGTTTCGTAGGTATCCGGGTCGACGGGGAAGGTGACGGCGAAGGGATTCGCGCCTTCCGCGGTGACCTCGTAACCCGTGTAGGTCTTGATCATCGCTCCATCCGCGCCGGGAGTGGTGTCGTGCTCGTTCACCATCTGGAGGTAGATGTTGTCCGCGACCGTGAGTTCCGTCGAATAGGCGGAAAGGCCGTTGACGGAGATCGAGGCGTGGAAGGGGATCGAGCCATCCAAAAGGGCGAGGGTGCCCGCGATTTCCTCGGTTTCCGAGGTGGGCTCGAGGACCGAGAGGGTCGGGATGGAACGGGAAGCGACGAAATTCACGGTCGCCTGGGTGTAATAACCGTTGCCCGCGGAATCGGTGAGGGTCGGGGTGCGGCCGTAAAGGGAGAGGATGGATCCATCGTTCCCGAGGGTCACCTCGAGGTTTTCCATGAGGCCGACGTCATATTGGGAGAAGGCGTTGATGAGCCAGCGTCCTTGATAGCCGTAATAGCGATAGACGTTCGGCTTGTCCGTCGCGCGGAAGGCGGCGGGCTCGAAATATTTCCAGGGATCGCGGAGGAAGGAATCGAAGGCGACGCCGAGATCGACGCTGCGGATTTCGTTGTCCGTGGAGACGTAATCCCAATGGGCGGAGCCATCCTCGGCTTTCGAGTAGAGCTTCTCGTTCACGGTCGGGAGGTTGCCGTAGCGTTTCGAGAGGAAAGCTCCCGTCTTGGAACGGTCATAGGTCGTGGTCTCGAGGGTCGCGATGCCTTCTTTCTCGAAAACGCGGGTCGTGACGGAATCGAGGGAAAGGAGGTTCTTGGAAAGGAACGCGGAGCCGGAGGCGGGCATGGTCGCGGGCAAGGCATAGGAAGAGAGGAAATTCTCGAGGGGCGTGTAACGCGCGGAGCCGATCTTGGAGAAGACGCCGCCCACCCCGTCGATCATCTCATAGCCTTCTAGAAAATTCGGTTGGAAGGCGAAGACGAGATTCCCATCCTCGATCTGGAAGGTGACGCTTGCGATGCGGTCGGCATAGGAGGAGACGCCCATGAAGGTCGAGAGAATGAGGATCAAGTCCGCGGAATCGCTCACATAGCCCTTTTGGTAGCTCTTGATGTCGGAGACCGCGAAGGAGCAAAGGGGCGAGGTGACGAGGGAAAGGCAGTCCGCCTCCGCGGCGGTCTCGATCCCGACATAGTCGTTCGTTTGGTCGTCGAGGTAGCTCAAGGCGCGCCCGGGGAGAACGTTCCCGAGGGCGTCGAAGGAATACTGGTAATAAAGGGATTTGGACGCGTCCGCGTAATGGGGGAGGGCGAGATATCCGACATCCGTGAGGTTGCTATAGGAATATTTCGCCGTGTGGATCTCTTGGTAGGTATCGCCTTCGATATCGAATTCGAACACGTAGTTGAGTCCGTTCGAGATGCTCGAAAGGGCATCGAACACCCCGCGGGCGGTATAGCCAAGGCCCCAGGGGTCGTCATCCGGGTCGACCGGCTGAACGCCGGGCTTCGGGCCGGATTCGCTCAGGGATTCCGAGGTTTGGTCAGGGACATCGGAGGATGTCTCGTCACTCGACGGTCCCCCGCATCCGGCGAGGGTCAAGAGGCTCGCGAGGCCGAGGGCCAGCAACGCTTTTTTCTGCATAGATCGTTCTCCTTTTCGTTTTTAGGCGATGTTTGCGTAGGTTTGGTGGTAGGTGCTTCCGGTGGAATTACGGGTCATGGAAGCGAGGAGGGTCCCGTCTTTGCTCACCGTGACGAGGCTGCCGGCGGCAGATCCTTCGGAAAGGACCTCGACGTCCCAGACGATCGCGTCGGCGGCGAAATCAAGATACGCATTCATGGTTTGGCTCGCGGTCTTGAAGGTGAGGACCGCGGACAGGTATTGGGCATCCCCGGCGAGGGTGGGATCCACCATCAAGAGGGCGCTCGTGCCCGTGAGGGGTTCCTTCGAGAGGAGGCTGATCGCGTTTTTCGGGCTCACGTTGCTCACCATGGGGGCACTGCCATCGCCCCAATCGAAGGAGGAGGAAATCTGGCGGTCGACGACGAAGGTCCCGGATTCATCGAAGAACAAGGTGTTGATCAAGCCGATGTAGCCGGAAGAGGCGCGCATCGTGACGGCCCCGTCTTCGCGCTCGGTGAAGAGGGGATCTCCATACGTTCCATAAGAGGAGCCTTCCGCGCTCACGACGAGGGAGAGGCTGGAGCCGCTCTTGCTCACGGATTCCCCGTTAAAGGTCCCTTGAGGGATTTGGAGAGCTTCCCCTTCGAGGATCTTCACGCGGTACGCGCCATGGCTTTCGGGCAAAACGAAGGCAAAACCGCCTTCCGCGTCGGGAGTGGCTTCGACGGAGACGGGAACATAGGACCCGTCGCTTTCTTTCCCTTCGAGGGCGATGCCCTTGACCTCATATCCCGCGGCGATGACCCCTTGACGGGCGTTCGTCTTCAAGACGATGCGGTCGCCCGCGAAGATCTCGCGGCCTTCGATGGAAACGAGCCCTTCTTCTCCTTGGTCAAGGTAGAGGGTTCCCCCGAAATGGGTGGAAGGCACAAGGCTCAGGCTCAGGCTACGGATGGAAAGGGAAACGGAAATCTCGACGGGGTAGGCCGGCATCGCGAAGGAATAAAGGCCATCGCGCCCGGTGAGGACCTTGCCATCGACGCTTACCGAGGAGACCTCGAATTGCTCGCGGGCGGGCAAGACCTCGAAGGCGACGGTGTCTTGATAGGCAAATGCTTGCCCGGAAGGGAAGCTGATGGAATAACGATCGCTCTTCTCGTAGGTGACGGCATATTCGAGAAGCCCGAAGTCCGCGAGGACCATGACTTCCTTGTCCGGCATCGAAAACGCATACACGCCCTCGCTCTCTTTGAGTTCGATCGAGGAATCTAGGAGGCGGATGTTCTGGTAATAGTACCCGGCGACGGTCGCGGGACGGAACGAGACGGTCTCCCCGGCGGCGAAGAGGCCTTCCCCGATATCGCCAAGGACGAGGCGTTTATCCGCGGAACGGACCGCGTAGACGTCAACGGCCTGGACGGCGACTTCCGCGTCTTTCCCTTCCGGCATGCGGAAGGCGAAACGGGTGATGGTCGGGTCGTTCGTCCTCTGGCCTTGCAAGGATTTGCCGTTCATCGTGACGCCCTCGATGCGGCGGGATCCCGGCATGAGGTTCTGGACGTCGACGAGGACCGTTTCCCCGACGGCAGGGGTCGAGGAAGAGAACGTCACCGTAAAACCGGGGCCGGTCTCGAGCAAGATAACGCGATAGGTTTGGGTCGAAGACGATTCGCTTTCGGAACCGCTTTCGTTCAGGGAACTCGACTCGCTTGAATCGAGGGTTTCGCTGCCTGCTTCGGGCTCCCCGCAGGAAGCGAGGCTCAACCCCAAGAAGCAAGCCAGGATCAAGGATGCTTTCTTCATCGTTTTTCCTCCTTGTTACACAACGAGAAGAGTTTGGGGCCGAATCACGAATTTGTAAAGAAAAAATCGCCACTTTGTCGAGGCGATTTTCAATGGCTTTCCTTTAGGAAGGCTTTTAAGGGTTGACGTTTTCTCCGGGGCGTTTCTTGCTCACGGCCTTGAGAATCGAACCCGCGAGGAAAAGCAAGGCGGACAAAGCGATGAAAATCAAGACGAACCAATTGATTTCTTCTTGGAAACGCATCGCGATGAGAGAAGCGTCAAGCAAGATCGCGAGGGCGATGTAGGGCCAGTCGAAAAGATCTTCCTTGCCTTCGTACAAGGCGATCGCAAGACGCGTGAAGATCATGACAAGGAGATAAGCGCTCACCCCTTCGAGGGCCTCGAAGACCGGGGCGTAGGCAAGAAGGGAGGGATAGACGACGGGAATCGCCATCGAGAAGGCGACGAGATAAGCGAAGGAAAGGATCAAGAGGGCCTTGTTCCTCGCCTGCCCGCAAAGCAAGACGACTTGGAGAAGCAGGGCGACGATATAGAGGCCATAGGAAGCGAACTGGATGCCCGAGACCGTGTATTCCGTGTGGACCATCCCGCTTAGGAGGAGCAAGCCCCCGGCGAAGACGAGGCGGCGGAAGTCGATGGCTTCATACGTCGCGTCGTCATAACGCACAAGGCCTTTCAAGGCGTTCCTGCAACGCAAGAACAGATACAGGAAGAACGAAACGATGCTCAGGAACACGGTCGTGTAGACAAAGCCGTCGAACGGGGTCCCATAGAGGGGGACGCCATGAGAAAGCGATAGGGAAACGGATAGGATTCTCTCGACGAGAAGGACGACGAAATAGCCGAAAAACAGCCAAAGCATCGCCGCGCGGATCTTGTTTTCTCTTTTCATGCGGATGACTCCTTGATGATACAAGTGTAACCCGTTCGTCGAAGCGCGCAAGAGAAAGGCTCAATCTTCGTCTTTTTCGTAGCGTGCCCAGCCGCGTTTCTCACAATGCGGGCAACGGAGATAGCGCTTCCGGATGGTGTGGGGCCCGAGGATGAATGCCTTGATCGAGGGGCGGAACTTCTTCTCACAATGGGGGCAAACGAAACGCCCGAGCTCGACGTCGTGCAGGCAAAGAAGGGGGATGGCGACGAGAAGGAGGAAAAGGCCGAGGCCGATGAAAACCCACCGCAGCTCATCTTCCATCGGGTAATAGCTCGCGAAGACGATGACCGCGATAGTCAAAACGAGGCTTAGGACCCCGATGGGCAAAAGGGCGTGCACCCTCTTGCGGTACACCTCCTTGTCATGGAGAAGGTCCAGGATGTCGCTTTCGGTTCGCTTGTCGAGCACGGGGGCTTCGTCCTGACCGCGAAGAAGCGCGGCGACGGAGATGCCAAGGGCCTCGCAAAGGGGCTCGAGATTCGAGACGTCGGGAAGGCCGCGCCCCCGCTCCCATTTCGAGATGGTTTTGGGGCTCACGTAGATCCGCGCGGCGAGTTGCTCTTGGGTCAAGCCTCTTGCAAGGCGTTTCGCGGCGAGATAGGTTCCGATTTTCTTGCTGTCCATGGATGCACCTCCT
The DNA here is from genome assembly GCA_016296285.1 of Bacilli bacterium. Lineage (GTDB taxonomy): Bacteria > Bacillota_I > Bacilli_A > RFN20 > CAG-826 > Alloenteromonas. Next base: position 9,612 of record JAEDJP010000023.1, on the reverse strand, counting down.
TGGGTCGCCTTTACGATAGGATAGGCCTTTCCCTTTGTCACCCTATGCAGCGTAGAGACTACCGAATTCGAAGACACGTCCCCCTTCTTTTACGAAAAAAGGGGCCGAAGCCCCTAAGGATTAACGGCAACCGGCGGCCTTGCGGATCCCGGCGTCGAGCGCGGCGATCTTCTCTTGGAGACCATCGCGTTCCTTGCCGACGGCCTCGAGATAGAACTTGACCTTCGGCTCGGTGCCGGAAGGACGGACGCAGACGGTGGACCCATCCTCGAGGAAGTATTTGAGGACATCCGAGGAGGGGAGCCCCTCGATTGGGGTTTTGACTCCATCCGCGGAGACCGACACGAGGTTCTTGTAATCCTCGACCTTGACGACGGGGATGCCCGCGATTTCCTTGAGGGGCTCCTCGTGGAGACGGGCCATCATCTCTTTCATGAGGCGGGACCCTTCCATCCCCTCGAAATAGGTGTCCTTCGTGAGGGCGAGGTGGTAGCCGTGCTTCTTCTGCAGGTTGTCGAAGGCGACATCGAGGGGGATGCCGGCATTATGGTAATTGCAAGCCATCTCGGTGTAGAGAAGGATCGCCTGGAGGCCGTCCTTGTCGCGGACGAAGGGCTTCACGAGGCAGCCATAGGATTCCTCGTAACCGAAGACGAAGGTCGGGCCCTGGCCGCATTCCTCATAATGGGCGATGCGGTTCCCGATGAACTTGAAGCCCGTGAGGAAGGATTCGGTCTTGACCCCATACGAGGCGGCGACGACGCGGCCAAGCGAGCTCGTGACGATCGTGTCGTACATCACGGGATCCGCGGGCAAATCGCCCTTCTTCTTCATGTCGGAAAGGAGGTAATCGATGAGCAATGCGGCGGATTCGTTGCCCGTGAAGCGTTCGTAGGTCCCTTTGCTCGAGAGGAAAGCGACGCCGCAGCGGTCGCCATCCGGGTCGGTCATGACGGCGAAATCCGCGTGCTCGCGGGTCATGTACTCGAAGGTCTTTTCCCAAGCCGCGGCGACTTCGGGATTCGGGCTCTTGGTGCCCCCGAAAGCGGGGTCATGGTTGCATTGCTCGACCACGGGGATGATCTCGTAGCCGCAATCGCGGAAGACGCGGATGGCATTCTCGTAAGACGCGCCATGCTGGGGGGTATAGATGACCTTGAAGCCTTTCTTGTCGAGGCCGGGGTTGCGTTGGCAGCCCTCGACCGCCTTGCAATAATGATCGTCGATGCGCGGGTCGAGGATCGTGGTCTTGCCTTTCGCCTTTCCTTGGGGGATCTCGAAAGAAAGCTCGTCGGGGAGAGCGTCTGCGAAGGCCAGCATCTTGGCGGCCTTCTCGGGGACGAGTTGGCAACCCGTCTCGTCGTAGACTTTGTACCCGTTGTATTCCTTTGGGTTGTGCGAAGCGGTGATCATGACCCCGCCTTGGGCGCCGAGCTCGCGGACGGCGAAGGAGAGTTCCGGGGTCGGGCGGAGGGAATCAAACAGGAAGGCATGGATGCCCATCTCGTTGAAGATGCGAGCGGAAAGCTCGGCGAACTGGCGGGAGAAATAGCGGTTGTCGTGGGCGATCACGATGCCTTTCTTGCCGGCGTCGTGGGCCGTCGAGAGGACGTATTGGCCAAACGCGACGGAGACCCTGCCGACGGTATGGAGGTTCATGCGGTTCGTCCCAGGGCCAAGCTTGCCGCGCATCCCCGCGGTCCCGAGCTCGACGTCTTGGAAAAACGCGTCGTCCCTCGTGTAGTCATCCATCGCCAAAATAGTGGCTTTGTCCTCCGCGGAAACGCGGGGGGACGCGAGCCAGCGCGCGCGGTTGTCCATCACAACACTCATTGCTGTTCCTCTTTCTTGGCCGATCGTGGCCTGCTTTCTTTATTATAAAGAACGGGCGCGGGCCCTTCAATTTGCCAAACGCGAAATTGTGCTCAAAGCGACGAACGCGCGGTGAGGGTATCGATCGCGGCCTTCGTGTTGGCCGGGATGGGGGCGACGATGGCTTGGCCGCGCAGCTTGGATAGGGCTCCATCCACGTTCCCGAAGCGGAGTTCCGCGGCATGGAGGAACTGCCCTTCTTCCCCCGTGAGGGACTTGACCATCTTGTTGACCGAAAAATCGCCGTACTTGTCGTCCCCGACGATCGGGTGGCGGATCGAGGCGAGGTGGACGCGCAGCTGGTGGGTGCGCCCCGTGAGCAAATGCAAGCGGACCAAGGTATAGGTCCCGAACCGCTTCACGGGCTCATATTCCGTGATCGCGGTTTTGCCGCCTTGGGCCAGAGGGCAAATCGAGACCCTGCCCGAGGTCGCGTCTTTCTTGAGGGGCTTGTCGATCCTGCCGGGAGAGGCGATGTCCCCCACGACGAGGGCGAGGTACGTTTTTTGGATCTCCGCGCGCTCTTTGAAAAGGTCCGTGAGGGCCTTGAGGGCGGCATCGGTCTTGCCATAGCAAACAAGGCCGGAGGTGTTCCGGTCGAGGCGGTGGGCAGGCGAGGGGGTGAAGCTATTGTCCGCGGGATCGTATTCCCCCTTGAGGTAAAGATAATCGAGGACGGCGTTCCCGAGGGTCGCCCGCACCCCGGTTTGATCGCCATAAACGAGTAAGCCCTTGGGTTTGTTCGCGATGAGGACGTTCTCGTCCTCGTAGGCGATTTCGTAGGGGAATTCTTTCTTCTCCGCGGGGCGGGGTTTGCGGAAATCCTCGAGTTGGGCGTCCGTCACGTAGATGCGGACGACGTCCCCTTCCTGAAGGACGTGGTCTTTCTTGACCCAGTGGCCATTGACCTTGATGTCCTTTTTGCGGAATGCCTTGTAGATGAAGCCAAGGGGGGCTTCCGGGAGGAATTTCTTGACGAATTTCTCCGCTTTCTGGCCGGCGTTGCCCTTGTTGATGACGGTTTCTTTCATACGCGGGACGATTGTACCATAGTTCGCGCGCGTGGCGTGAAAAAACCATTGCGCAAGGCTCCCCGTTCTCCTATAATCCTTTTTGCGTCAAGCGCATTCGGAGGAATACCCAAGTGGTCGAAGGGGCGGGCTTGGAAAGCTCGTAGGCTTGTAACAGGGCGCTGGGGTTCGAATCCCCATTCCTCCGCCAATCGTCAAAACACGGAACCCATGCGGTTCCGTTTTTTTCTTTCCCAACAAGGACGCAACGAAAAGGAAAGGGGCGTATATCTTTCTTTCGGCTCAGAAGAACGAGTCACAAGATGAACTTGATTGGGATAACAGCGACTTGCAACCGGATTCCGGATGATAACAAATTTCTAGAATGATAACAATTGATAACAACTTTTTAACATGATAACATCATTGCGGGAGGATACCGAAAAGATGAAGAACCCATTCTCGTTAACGTTCGGGAAAGAACCGAGTTTGTATATTAAGCGGCCCGTTTCTTTTTCGGAAATCACGGACTCTTTCGAAAGCGAGGAACCACCTAAACAATGCTATCTCATCACAGGGGTCCGGGGCAGCGGGAAGACCGTTTTCCTTTCCGAAGTGGCGGATTATTTCAAAAACCAAGAAAACTGGATCGTCGTCGACCTAAATCCCGAGCGGGATATGTTGGAGAGTCTAGCGGCAAAAATCTATGACGAGGCGGGGTTACGGCGCTGGTTTATCAAGCCGGATTTCAGTTTTTCCTTCCATGGACTGACCCTCTCTCTTCATGGAGAAACGCCCGTCTCGGATGTCGAATCCCTCCTCGGCAGGATGCTTTCCAAACTGCAAGCCAAAGGCATACGCGTCCTCATCACCGTCGACGAGGCGACGACGAATCGGTACACGAAGGTTTTCGCGCATTCGTTCCAGAGTTTCTTGCGTTCTGGGTTTCCCGTTTTCCTTCTCATGACAGGTCTTTATCAAAACATCCAGATCCTTCAGGACGAGAAGACGCTGACGTTCCTCTACCGAGCCCCGAAAGTTTTCCTCGGTTCCCTCAATTTGAGGGCCATCGCCGATTCCTTTGAGAAAACCATAGGCCTTTGCAAGGAAGCTGCCGCGGACGCGGCCAAACTCACTCGCGGGTATGCCTTCGCCTATCAGGTTCTCGGGTATCTCATGGTCGAGAGAAGCGCGAAGGAAATCACGGATGGCCTTCTCTCCGATTTCGACCTCCTGCTTGCAGAAAACGTCTATGAAAAAGTCTTTTCCGAGCTTTCCGCGGAAAGCCGTCGCTTCCTCTTTGCCATCGCGGAAGCGGAAGCGAAGCATCCCAAAGAGATCGAATCCGCTCTCTCCTTTTCCCATGGCAAGTATTCCGTCTACCGAAAGCGGTTGATCGATCGGGGGATTCTGAGCGGGGATACCCGAGGCGAGATTCTCTTTGCCCTGCCGCGTTTCGAACAGTTTCTGCTAAGTCAAAAAAGTTTTCGCTAAATAAACGATTTTGAGTCAAGAACGGGCGTTCTCTCGACGCCCGTTTTTCCTTTGACACGAAAAAGGAGGGGGACACCCCTCCGAATTTCACGTAACTCCCTTAGTTCTTCTTCACGAGGACGAGGATTCCCTCGACGATCATGAGGGCTCCGACGACGTAGAAGATGATGTTCACGAAGCTCCAAGCCCAGTTGACCCCGAAGGCGAGAAGCAGGACGAGGATGCCGACGACGAGAGCGATGACGTTGTTCACGACCCAGCCGCGACGCTTCGCGAGATTGACGATGCCGTTGACAAGCAACGCGACCCCGATCACGAGGAAGGCGACCCAGGCGATCGTCCAGGACAAGGCGACGAGCAGGATCCCGAGGACGAGGTAGAAGATCCCAAGCGGCAAGAGGCCGACGACGAAGTTCAAGACCCCGAGGACGATGAGGACGACGCCCCCGACCGTCAAGACGATGTTGATCAGGTTCTGCGCGGTGCCCGCCCCGCCGACGAGGAAGAGAATTCCGAGGACGATGAGGAGAATCGCGTAGAGGACATAGGATTGAATCGTTTTCTTTTTGGCCATGAATACACCTCCCAAACGAATCGAAAACCCTTGTAATATAGTCGCCTTGAACGCAAAAGAAAAGCCCCGGATCTCTCCGGGGCAAGGGGGCAAAGGGTTATTTCTCCGCGGGGACTTCGACGGCTTCCTTGACGTCCTCGGATTCGAGGGCAAGGCGCTGGGCGCGGCGGGCGGCACGCTCGGAATCGCGGTCGCCGCTGCGGGCGAACACGGTGAGGGCCGTCACGGCGATGGCGGTGCCGGCGGCGAGGAGGATGAGGCCCCAATAACGGTAGCCCATCCCGCTCCAATTCTTGAGCCAGGCGTTCTCGCTGATGAGAATCCAGTTGTCGGAGCTAAGGACCGGGAGGTGATCCCCGACGATGCCGAAGACCACGAAAACGAGGCCGACAAAAGCGAGGATGCCCGCGATCACGTACCAGCCGATTTCCTTGCGGGAAAGGCGCGATTTCTTCTTTTCCATGGTCTGACGATATCCTTAGGCGCGATTAGGCGGCGGGCTTGTTGGCGGCGACTTCGGCCGCGGCTTGATCCTTCTTCACCTGCTCGACGAGGGCCTTGACCATGTCGGGGTAGATGGCGTTGAGGCCGGCTTCCGCGTCGCGGAGGTAGAGCTGGATGGTCTCGAGGACATCGCGCTGGACGTCCGGGAAACGCTTGCCGGCGGGGAGATCGCGGCGGCCGATGCAATTCTCGACGAGGGCGTTGATCTTGTCTTCCATGTTCTTGTAGACGACATCGGTCTCGATCGCGTTGGCGCGGGCGCCGTTGATGTAGCCGATGACCTTCTGGATGTCCTGGCCGATGAAGTTGGAGGCCGGGGTGTTGGCGCCATGGGCCTCGTTGCGGGCGATGTTGTAGTCGTTGAAGAGCTTGTTGAGCTCGCTCACGAGCGTGAGATAAGCGACCGCGCGGAACATGCGGTCTTCGGCGAGCCAGAGTTTCTTGGCGTCGTCCATGGAGAGGGCGGCCTTCTTGGCTTCGTCTTGCTCGGCGGCGGCTTTGCGGTCGCCGTCTTGGATGACGCCGCGGATCATCGCGGTGATGTTGTCGTGGACCGGGAGGGCGTGGGCGAAGATCGCGAGGTGCTGGGCGTGGTCGACGATGAGGTTGTCGCCGGAGACCTTGCAGATCGTCGAGGCGTCGCCATAGACTTCTTCGACCATCTTGCGGATGGATTCTTCCATCTTCTTGCCGTTATCGCCGGAGTTGTCGAGGATCGCCTTGAGCGGGGTGTTGTTGTCGACTTCGTTGAGAAGGGTCGCCTTCTTCGCGGCGAAGGCCTTGACGTCATAGACGTTCTTCTGGAGGCAGTACTCCAAGGTGTCGCGAACCGCCACGTTGTAGTGGATGAGCGTGACGACGGTTTCCGTGTTTTGGTTCATCGTTTGTTTCTTTCCTTTGTTGTCTCGTTCGGGGAATGGGTGCTATCCGCCGATGGGTATAGCAGTTTCTCGAGATCGCTCACGCGACGGATGACGTGCTTGGCGTGGACGCGGACTTCCTTCGGGCTGTGGGCCATGCAATAGCTTTGGTCGTAGAAGGCGTCGAACATCGAGATGTCGTTACCGGAATCCCCGATAACCGTAACATTTTCTTTCGATATGCCAAGATAGTCAAGATAAAAGGTGAGTCCCGTGCCTTTGTCGCACCCCTTAGGGGTGATTTCGATGAATTGGTTCATCCAAAAGAACTGGAATTCGGGGTAGCGCTTCCCGAAGATCTGGGTGAGGTGATAGGCGAGGCGCTGCTTCTTCTTAGAGAGGCCGATGCACACCATCATCTTGCACATCTTGCCCTTCTCGATTTCGTTGTAGAAAAAGGCGTCGCTGCGGATGCAGGGCTCGCGATAGACGAACTGCGACAGCTCGTAAAGGCCATAGAGGAAGGTGCCCGAGAGGGTGTTGTGGGCCCTCGATTGGAGGATCGGGTAATCCTTGCTCGAGCCGATCGAGACCGAGGGGCGGAAATCGCGCTTGAGGACGGCGAGGAGTTTCTTGAAGGGCTCGGGCTCGAAGGTCGCTTCCTTGACCGTTTCGCCGTTGATGCGGATGTAGGTCCCGTCGCAGCCGATGAAATCGAAGGGGATGCCAAAGCGATCGTAGATCTTCTTCGCGTAATACTCCCCGCGGGAGGAATTGAGGACGAGGCGGTTCCCGTCCGCGACCCATTTCCGAAGGAATTCGACGTTCTTCTTCGGGATCATGGACAGGTGGCGCTTGGGGAAAAAGAGGGTTCCGTCAAGATCCGTGACCAACACTTTCGGGCTCATGGGCCATATTTTATCCGATTCCACCGCATTTTCCATATCGAGAACGCTTTATCTTAAGATGGCGGGCAAGCGTTTCTCGAAGGCGTAATGGGAACGGGATTTGCCAAAGAGGACAAGATTCGCGTAGGGGAGGAAATGAAGGACGAGGCACGTGACCGCGACCATGAGGACGAGCAAGAAGGCGCAGCCGAAGGATAGAAGCCATTGGAGGGCCGGCGCGTCCGCGGAGAAGGGGAGGAAACGCAGGAAAAGGATGTGCAGGTAATAGGACTGCAAGGAAAAAGAGCCAAGAAAGGCGAAACGGTCGAGCCTATGGGACTCCGTGAGCAAGGAGGCGAGGAAGAGGTGAACGAGGATCGAGGCGACGCTCCCAAGGACGCGGATAGCGACGTAAGGGAGGCTATTGTCGTCAAACGCGGGGATGGACGGGAAATAGAAAGTCTCGAATAGGACGGTGCAAAGGGAAATGCCGAAAATCGTCCATGGCACCCAGGGTTTCGCGGACGAAAGCGCCTGGCTCTTCAAGAAAGCGCGGGCGAGGAACCCAAACACGAAGAAGGGGATGTAATAGGCGAAAAACTTTGTCCCGAGGACCGTCCCGGAGACACCAAGGAAACGGGGAACGAAGAGGGCAAGGAGGCAAAAGAAGGCGGATACGGCCGTCGGGAGGACAAGGGCGGAACCCTTAAAGGCCCATTTCGCGGACAGGAAGGTCCCGAAATCGAAGACGACATGGACAAAGAACAGGACCCAGAGGAACCAGAGGCTATATTGGGGATCCTCGAAAAAGCGGCGAAAGGCCTCCAAGAGGGGGACGCGCGAAATAGCGGCGGAAAGGAGGAGGAACGTGAGGACCGGGATGAGGAGGGCCAGCGCGTTCTTGAGGACCCTCGTCCCGAATTTGCCGAAGGTATCGAGTTTTTCCCGCGTGGGGGCGATGAGGCCGGAGGCGAAGAAAAACAAGGGCATCTGGGTGAGCCAGATCGCGTTGTAGAGGGGACCGTCGAAATCCAGGACGAAGTGGGAAACGCAATGGCCGAGGATGACGAGGAAGGAAGCGTAGAGCTTCATGAGGTCGACCGCGGGCAGGCGGCCGGACTCGCGGAATTGACGGAACATGTCCTTAGCCTAAGGAAACGCCTTGCCCGCGTCAAGGCAAACAAAAAGCCCTCCCCAAGGGGAACCCGTTGCCTCGGGTTCCCCCGGGAAAGGAGGGCCGAAAGGAAAGCGATTAGGCGAGGCGATTCTCCGCTTCGATGACGCCATACCCGCCATCGACGCGGCGATAGACGACCGCGATCTCGTCGTCTTCCTCGTCGAGATAGAGGAAGAACGAGTGGCCGAGGGCCTCCATGCGGGTGACGGCCTCGTCGATGCTCATCGGCTCGAGGCGAATCGATTTCGTGCGGACGACTTCTTCTTGGTCTTCTTCCGCATCCTCGATGATGTTTTCCATCGCGAGGGCGCGGCCAAGGGAATCGGATTCCTTGGTGCGGTCCATGCGCGTCTTGAGCTTGCGCATCTGACCTTCGAGTTTGTCGACCGCGAGGTCGACGGCAGCGTAGAGGTCGTCGTTTTTGACCTCCGCGCGGAAATCCATCTCTTTGGTGAAGATGGTGATTTCCACCTTGGCGCCGACGGTGTAGCTGCGTACGACGGCGCGGCAAAGGACATCATCGTGGATCACGAAGTACTTGTCCATGCGATGGAGCTTGCGCTCGATGTCGTCACGGATCGCATCGGTGACCGAGATGTTCTTGCCAATGATTTGGTATTTCATCTGCTTTGTCCTCCTATAGGACCACGCTTTTATTGTAAGGCATGACAAGAAAAGAAAAAGTCTTGACATTCAGGAAAAATGTAACCGCTTACATTCGGGGAGAATTGTCGAGGCGAAAAATGCGGATTTTTCGTGAGTTTTCACAAAAAAAGCAAGGCGAATTCGCCTTGCTTAGGACGCGAAGAATTTTTTGAGTTCTTCCACTTTGTCGAGTTTTTCCCAGGGGACGTCGATGTCGGGACGCCCGTAGCACCCGTAGTTGCAGGTATCCGCGTACTTCCAGGTGGGATGCGTCATGCCGAAGGACGAGATGATCGCCCCGGGACGCGCGTCGAAGAAGGTGTCGATCGCCTCGAGGATTTTCTCGTCGGGGACGTGTTTGGTCCCGAAGGTCGAGACGGAGGCGGACATCGGCTTGGCGACCCCGATTGCGTAGGAGAGCTGGACCTCGAGACGGTCCGCGGCCCCCGCGGCGACGAGGTTCTTCGCGATGTAACGGGCGTAATAGGAGGCGGAACGGTCGACTTTCGAGGGGTCCTTGCCCGAGAATGCGCCGCCGCCGTGGCGGGCGCTGCCCCCGTAGGTATCGACGATGAGTTTCCGTCCCGTG